>CAZMAC010000572.1:0-2300 GCA_964564085.1 uncultured Hyphomicrobiaceae bacterium | reverse complement strand
CCATCGTCTGAAAATAAGGCTGCCGGTCGAGATAGGCGCGCGGCCCCTGCCCGTCGCCCGGCCGTAAACGGAATGTTATCTGATAGATATCGCCAACAGCGCCGTCGCGGATCAGTTCAGCGAGCTTACGGTACCAGGGCTGAAAGCGGAAATTTTCATGCACGACGAGAAGCACGCCGCGTTCTTCCGCCAGTTTGATCGCAGCATTCGCTTCTTCGACGTTGGTACAGAATGGTTTTTGGCAAATCACCGGCAGGCCGGCAAATGTCGCTTGATCGATCAACTCAAGATGGACAGTCGGCGGCGCAATAATATCGATAAGATCCGGTGAAGCCGTGCTGATCATGGCGTCAAGCGTTTCAAACACCGGCGTATTGCCATTGCACTGAGCCATGGCTTTCGCTTTCTCCAGATTGTGATCTGCAATGCCAACAAGTTGAACATCGGAGTTGCGCAGCCAGCCATCGTAATGGAACTGGCTGAAATAGCCCGCGCCGACGCCCGCCACGCGGATCGGAACGCAAAGCCTTGTTCGCTGACTAATCTTTGTCAAGATGATCCCCAACGGCTGCAGCGAAATCCTCTGTGGACGCCTCGCCGCCAAAATCACGGGTGCGAACGGTACGCTCGCCGATGACTGCGACAACCGCGGAATTCAGCATTTCGCCGGCGCTGATCAACGCTTCATTGCCATGCTTGTGGCCAAGCCAATCCAGCATCATCGCACCGCTCAGGATCATCGCGGCTGGATTCGCCCAACCGCGCCCTGCTATGTCGGGTGCGCTGCCGTGGCAGGGCTGAAACACAGCGTGATCATCACCGATATCCGCTGACGGAGCAAAACCGAGACCACCCATGAGCCCTGCGCCGAGATCGGAAAGAATATCCCCGAACATGTTCTCAGTAACAAGTATATCGAGATTCCAAGGATCGCGGATCATGCGAAGGGCCATTGCGTCGATATAGGTCGCGTCCGCCTGGGTTTGTGGAAATTTGTCCGCGCGCTCAAAGAAGATCTTTCGAAAAAAAGCAAAAGCCTGGAAGACATTCGCTTTGTCGATGCAGGTGACATGCGCTTTGCCTTTGCCGCGTTGAAGACGCTGCGTCGCAAGATTGAAAGCGAAATCAAACAGCTTCTCAGATGTGTCGCGCGTGATACGGAGGGTCTCGCGCGCTTCGGAATCATTAATCAATTCGCCAGCGCCATGTGTATAAAACAGGCCTTCTGTCGATTCGCGGATCAATACGAAATCGATCTGATCTGCACGCGGATCGCTCAAAGGGCCTGGCTGGCCAGGAGAAACGAAGACGGGACGGACGCCCGCAAAAAGAGAAAGGATTTTCCGCAAATCTATCTGAGGAGCGATTTCGGTGCCGTTGGGGTAGCGGATATCCGGCAACCCCATCGCTGATAGCAGGATGGCGTCAGCCTTGCGCGCGACATCAATCGAGCTATTTGGCAAAGCCTCACCATAATCGCGGTAATGCCCCGCGCCTGCAGGCAGGCATTCAAAATCAAGTGCTGGCGCATCCGCGAGCCTGATGGCGTTATCGATGAGTTTTAGAGTTGGCCACGTTATTTCCGGGCCGATGCCATCTCCTTCGAATACCGCTATTCTTAAAGGCGACCGATCTGAGGGCGTTTCATCCATAATTTCATTTCCGAGGTCTCATATGCGGCGTCTAAGCCGCGATTTATTATCTCCAAGACTCCACTTTATGCTTATTCTGACTTGGTGCCAAATAACGTATACATAAACAAATGATTTATTGCATATGTTAATGCATAAAAAACGATAGTGGATAAGGGGCAGCGCGTTATTGACGCCGTCTTCGGCTCCGGGCGCATGCTCCAAAGAGGCGGCAATTGGGCAAAAATTCTGTTGCGGTGTTCCCCAAATCGGCGCGACCGGCTAAGCTAAGCCCGATTTGTCCTATAGCTGCTCTTAGGAAAAAAGCTCATGCCCGCAAACCAGATAAAGAAAGTTCCGCTTGGCGCTCGCGGCCCTGAAATTTCCCGCCTGTGCCTTGGCACGATGATGTTCGGCGATCAGACCGACGAAGGCGAGGCAAGAGAGATGATCGCACGCTATGGCGAAGCCGGGGGTAATTTTCTTGATACTGCGGATCAATATGCGGGCGGGGCCTCCGAAAGCATCGTGGGACGCGCTATCGAGGGCGAACGTGTCCGCTGGGTCATAGCGACAAAGGACGGCAATCCGGTCCAAGGAGTCTCTGGCACAGGAGGCTTAACGACGGTCTGCATGCGGCAGGCGCTTGACCACAGACTAATCAGTCTC
>CAZMAC010000571.1:0-2301 GCA_964564085.1 uncultured Hyphomicrobiaceae bacterium | reverse complement strand
CAGAGCAATCCCAGCGTGACGCATGAGACCGAACATATCGTCCAGATCGCCCCGCTCGACCATATCGGCATAAACTGCCAGGATCACGTCCTCCTGCTTGGCGATCGGCAGCCGTTTCGAATGATTGCCAGGTTTTGCCGTATCCCGTCTTGCCATTCCGCTTTCCTATCCGTGCCTCCGCAAGAACGCCATGGCAATGGAGCAGAATCCATCTTCATAGGCGCGCATGAGCTGGCTGTCCTTTGCTCTCAATCGCCGATATGCGTGCCATCCCATACGCTTCGGCTTTTCCGGAAAATCATGGGCGCTGTCGATGTCGATGAAACCTGGCTGGCCAAGCTTGGCACGGATCTTTTCCGCCTGGCTTCGCGCCCGCTCCCACCGGACCTCATATTGGCTGCCATAAAGCACGCTACAGCTCCGGTAGCAGTTCGGGCACGAGAACCAAAGGCGCCGACCGCCGAAATTGGTCGGCGTATAGCGGTAATTGATCCGCTGGACAATGTCTTCGCCGTTGCAGCAGTGCGGAGTTCGGCGTGATTTTCGAAAGCATGAAAGCCGATGCTGCCGGTTTGTCTCATGAATGCTGATGCCGGACAGTTGTTTTGGTGCATTTTCTCCACGCGAACCGGTATCCAGCCCCGTTCCCCGCCTGCGCGGGGACAGGCTTCACGGGGCCATGCTTCGCTTGAAAATGCTCTAAGTCAGGGAGACCGGCTCGCTAACGCGGCGAGCGCTTTCCTCGGCCTTGCGATCCTGAAAATGCTTGAAATCAAGCAATTAGCTGGCCCTGACGCCAGAAAAAAATGCCCCGGCGCGGGGTTGCCGGGGCACTTCAAAGAGGGCGTTCACAGAAATCCCGCGAACTCGTAAAGATTTGTTCACTCTCATGGCCGTTTTGTGACAATCGTCACCTATGACGAAAACAAGTCGTTGAGATTCAACAATTATACATTTTTATCAACAGGCTAATTCAGCGTTTTTGTGGAAAGGATTTTGCCATTTTATCAGCATTTGGTGTTTGTTTGTTTAGATGATCACAAATTGTTGTGAGTTCAGTGGCTTTATCCCCTTGCTTATCCATCATCTCACGGTTCAAGAAAATTCTCACTTATTTCCATGTCCGGAACTTCGCGAGACATGACAATAAACACCGAAAGCCGCCTCGGTCCATGGGCACCGCGTATGAGTGTTTGCTCAATATCAGCTGTTGCAGAGGGACCGCTGATGAAATTCACCGTACGCGGCAGAACGCCCCGCCCGTAAATGGCGCGCAACGCATCCCATGCATCTTCATAAGACCCTGATAGATTCTCAGCCAGCAGCAGGACGAAATGCGTCTCGGGCAAAAAGTTCAGTGTCGATGGGTTTTCAGGGCCGGACACCAAAATCAGCGTCCCAGTTTCAGCCGCGCCCGCTGCGGCTCGGCTCAGCGCAACCGCATCTTCTGCGGCCGCAGGCCCGGTTTCCCGTTCGACAAGCGTGCCATCCCAATTCAACGCGGAAAGAAACGGATCGCTTCCATGGCGAAGTCGCGCTGGCAGATTGAGTTCGCTGAGATGATCTGCAATCGCCTGCGGCAAGGCCTCAAGTGTTTCAACCTGCCGGACGCGCGCGCCCTGCGCTTCAATCATTTCAGTAAATTGAGCGGCCAGCTTCCCCTTTGGCTTTTTTGCGCGGCCTGGAATGAGCCCATTTGGGCTGCGTTCAAGCCGCACACGCACCTGCCCTAGCCTTCCCGGCTCGTTGCCGCGCGCGCCGAGCGCTTTGCGAACCGCACCGATGATTTTTTCGCGTTCTCCTCTTTTCTCGCTCAAAGGCCTATCTCCGCATCCCGCCTGCGTTTACCCAGCTCGTCGCGCCACATCGCGCGGAATGTGCGCCCGTCCGGCGCGGGAAGATTACGGTGACGCAGCCAGCCCCCTGCAAGCGGCAGCCAGCGGAAAACACCCCTCGCCTTACCCCACTCGCCGAGTAAGCCGATAACAGGCTCGACCACGCGGCGGTAAAGCTTGGGCCGCTTTGCCAGGAAAGCCCAGCCGCGAACCGCCAAGCGCTGCATCCACGGACTGTTGCCGCGCTCAAATTCGCGCTCGCGCCAGTGACGCATCATTTTCGGCAACGGAATCTTCATCGGGCAAACCGCCTCGCAGCGTCCGCAAAAAGACGAAGCATTGGGAAGATGCCCGGCGTCGTGCACACCGATCAGTTGCGGCGTCAGCACCGCGCCCATCGGCCCGGGATAAACCCATCCATAGGCATGGCCGCCCACCGCACCATAAACCGGCCAATGGTTCATGC
>CAZMAC010000570.1:0-2314 GCA_964564085.1 uncultured Hyphomicrobiaceae bacterium | reverse complement strand
CGTGTTCGTTTTAGTATCCAGTGCAATCATGTGGCTCATTCTCGCAGCGGTGCTGGGGCTGCGGCCGACAGCGGAAGAAGAGATGGCCGGGCTCGACCAGACTGAGATTGGTATAGAAGCCTACCCGGAATTCGGACGCGGCAGCCAGATCGCGTAAAGCATGAATGGCGAGGCCGGGATTTCTCGGCCTCGCTTTTTTCGCGTTGCGAATGTTGATTACGTTTCAAACAGTTTCTGCTTTCGCTTTCCCGGGCGAGCGGTGCCATTATCGAGTATATTTGCCCTGAGATGCTAAAAAGCGGGTCGAAACCTCAAAATTTTCAGATTAATTCCCGCAATCCCATTCTTGCCAAACTCGTAGCCATAAATTGCCTAAACCGCAGCATTTAACTTCAGGCATGAAATTTGTCACAGGATTAGCAATCTCTTGTGTAAGCTAATTAACCTATTGGGCTGATTGGGATTGGCATAACTAATTCAATTTATTATAAAACTTTAAAATAATCCACTAGTCGTAAGTCTGGGCTTTGGGGGATAACAGTGTTCCATGTGCGTTTCGTAAACTTATACCGCGCGTTTTTGACTGTCGTTGCGGTTGGAATTTTTGCGTCACCAGCTTTCGCCGAAAATGTAACGCTGAAACTGAACTCTGGCGGCTTAACAATTGCCGGAAAGCTCATTGAGTTTGACGGGGAAAACTATCTCGTCGAAACAGAGGTCTTAGGCAAGATCAGGGTTAGCTCGGAAAAGTTTAGCTGTCTCGGCTCAGCTTGTCCAAAGACGCCAACTGTAGACCGGAAGACGTCTCAAGAGAATGCCACGACCTTAAAGATCAGGGGATCCACCACGGTTGGATTGGAGCTGCTGCCAGCGATCATCCGTCAATACGCTTCAAGCATTGGAGCAACGTTTAACAAGACCGGCCAAAATAAGAATGAATTCACGATAGATCTGGCCGATCCGTCTGGAACTAAACTTACCTCAATTGACCTGAAGGCCCACGGATCATCAACTGCGTTTAGCAGTCTTGCTTCGCGTGAAGCTGATATTGGTATGGCGAGCAGGTCAATTTCGGAAAAGGAAATAGGCACTCTCGCTGAGGCTGGCTATCCGGATATGAATCGTCCGGACCATGAACATGTTGTAGGTTTGGATGGCATTATGGTCATCGTTTCACCTCGTAACAAGCTCTCATCATTGTCAGTCGATGAAATATCAAAGGTGTTTTCCGGTGAGGTCAGAGATTGGGCGGATGTCGGTGGAGCGCCTGGAAAGATCAATATTTATGCGAAAGGTGAAAAATCAGCAACGGCTCAAACTTTTGGCGATCTTATTTTAAAGCCATACAAAAGAACGCTTTCAAGTGAAGCTACTCTCTTTGAAGCAAACCAGCAGCTGGCGCAAGCTGTCGCCAAAGATCCAGGTTCTATAGGTTTTGTAAGTTTTGCTGAGATTGGGCTCGCCAAGTCTCTTAGTATTAAAGATAGTTGCGGATTGATAAGTACACCTTCTGAGTTTGGGGTCAAAAGCGGTGAATACCCGCTCTCAAGAGTGCTGTATTTATATACGGCCGAGCTCAAGAATAAACATGGCCGCGAAATCGTTGACTATTCGGTTTCACCGGCGGCCGATGAAGTGATTGCAGAGATTGGCTTTATTACAAAAGAGGTCAAAGCGGTTCCGTTCGATAGTTTCCGCGACCATGTGGCAGTCTCTTTAGAGGCCGCTCCCGATGATTTTGACATCAAACTTATGCGTCAGTTGATGAAGGAGCTGGGCGAGGGCGAGCGTCTTTCCGCAACGATGCGATTTGAAGTCTTATCATCTCAACTCGATAGCGAGTCTGTACAGTCATTGTCGCGTGTGGTCGACTATCTGAAGAAGCAAGATCTCAGCGCCAAAAAGGTCGTTATTGCTGGTTATTCCGATACAACTGGGTGGTTTCAGCGGAACACAGAGCTATCGTTAAAGCGAGCCGAAGCCGCTCGCGATGGATTGACCTTTGCCTCGAACGGCTTAATTAAGCCGAAAGATATCCAGGTACGAGCGTATAGCGAGTTGTTTCCCGTCGCATGCAACGATACTGAGCAGGGACGGCAAAAGAATCGTCGCGCGGAGATCTGGCTCGTGCCTGCGGAGGGCACACGCCCGGTCGTTCTAACCAAGCAGCCTTGATATTTGCGAAGATTGTCGACTTAAAAAAGCATGGTTTTTTGCCATGCTTTTTTGCTTCCGCAGTGCAACTCGATCAGACGACGCGAATTATTCGATAAAATGTAGCCCCGCCATTATTCCTTTCACTCCAAATCGGACC
>CAZMAC010000569.1:0-2316 GCA_964564085.1 uncultured Hyphomicrobiaceae bacterium | reverse complement strand
GAACGGTCAAATGCGCGGCTCCCTTTTACCGGACAATGTTCGAGTTCGGCTTCACCATAGTCATGATGTCCGTCTATACGGGCCTGCCTGGAATTCTCGCATTGGGGGGCGGTTTTTGGCCTTGTGGATCTGATCCGCTATTTTCGCCGCTAACCTAACTGCTGTGCTGCTGGTACTGCGTGAAGGGTAGGTATTCTTTTGCCGCATTATGCTTTCTCGACAAATCGGCCATCAAGCGTCAATAGGATAGGTACGTAGCGAAAGATTGCCCATGTCCCGCAAAGCCGCTGGTCCTGAAATCGAAAATCTGATCGCGCTGCTTGCCCGGCTGCCTGGGCTCGGCCCGCGGTCGGCGCGGCGGGCAGCGCTACACCTCATTAAAAAACGCGACCAGCTCATGCGCCCGCTCTCCGAGGCTTTGACCGAAGCGGCGGAGAATATCCTCGTCTGCGGCGAATGCGGCAATCTCGATACGGTCTCGCCCTGCACGATATGCCGGGATGAGAAGCGCGATGCCGGCCTGATTTGCGTGGTTGAAGAAGTCGGCGATCTCTGGGCGCTGGAGCGGGCCGGTGTGATCACCGGGTGCTATCACATTCTCGGCGGAACGCTCTCACCGCTCGATGGCGTCGGGCCGGAGGATCTGACTATCGGCAAGCTGATCGAGCGGGCGCGCAGGCCCGGTGTCTCGGAGGTGCTGCTGGCTCTGAACGCCACAGTGGAAGGCCAGACGACGGCGCATTATATCTCGGCCGAGCTTGAAAGCGCCGGACTGACGGTCTCGCGGCTGGCGCATGGCGTCCCGGTCGGTGGAGAACTCGATTATCTCGACGAAGGAACATTAGCGGCCGCCATTAAATCGCGCCGTCCTGTGTAAAACACGGTCGGCATCCTCACAGCGATGGCTTCAATCTTTGTTTATTTACTGTTATTAAATTTGAGATGAATGCGAGGTCAGACACATGGTTGCGCGAATCTTTCAGCCTGCCAAGACGGCGATGCAGTCCGGCAAGGCGAAAACCCATAATTGGGTGCTCGAATATGAGCCCGATCAACGACGCGAGATGGAGCCGCTGATGGGCTGGACCTCTTCGAGCGACATGAAGCAACAGATCGTCCTGCGCTTCGCCACCAAGGACGACGCAATCGCTTATGCCAAGCGAAACGGCATTCCGTACCGGCTGTTCGAGCCGCGCCATCGCGGGATGCTCAAAAAAGCCTATGCCGATAATTTTAAATTCGGTCGCGTCGGTAGCTGGACTCATTAGGGGCGGGACCGGAAATGCCTTGTACTGGCAAAAGCAGGCATGCGTAATGGGTTTCAATGCAGGCAAATCCGAATTATGGTGCATCCGTTCAGCGTCAGCGGTTATATGCTATATTCGTCCGTCAATTGACATAAACGCTCGCTATGTCTGGCATCTTCAAGGTCCCGTAGCTCAACAGGATAGAGCATCGGCCTTCTAAGCCGAGGGTTGGAGGTTCGAGCCCTCCCGGGATCGCCAATAAAAACAATAACTTAGCGGCTAACCCTAAGGTTGCGTCACCGCAAAATCCCAAATACGTCACCGTAGCAGCACCACGACGCGAAGTTGATTTACTCTTCGCTCTCCCCGCGTTCCGCCGGTGCGGCTTCATGCCGTGCTTCATCGCAACGGTAGCTTCCCAACACGTATCCACAGCCCCAATAAATATCACACCGCGTTCGTTAAAGGTTTTGCGCAGCTTTTCCACGGTTGCCGCGTGCGGGTTCCGTCCGGCCTCGAACCTAACGATAGCCATCTTATCAACCCCGGAAATCTCAGCGAGATCGATAATCGTGAGGCGCAACAGGGCGCGCGCCATTCGAAGCTGATCACTATTCATTTGTCCTCACCTGAATATCTTTATTTAAAATTTATAAAAATAGAATATAAAATACTCTCAAAAGGTGGCGGAACATGACAAAGCTGGCTCGCAAAACTTGCCCGGCTGACATCGTCGTGAAATTAGAGACCGCCATTGAGGCGATCCTAGAAGCCACGGAAATGTTGCAGGGAGCGGGAAATCGCAAACGGATCAACAGACTAGAGGAATTGATAGGGCATTGCAGCTGGAGGTTGAACGCCTTCACGACGATTTCAGGGCTCAAGCAAGGCGATCATTAAGGGCACTTCGATGAAGAGGCAAAAAATAGCAATCACAAAACGCCAGCGCGAAATCTTTGAAACTGTAGTGGCATGCAGCAGCAATCACTCAGAAGCAGCAAGACGGCTCGGCATGAGCAAACCGCAGAAGTTGGTGACGGCGTGAATCGATGAGGCGGCGTATCCTGGC
>CAZMAC010000568.1:0-2321 GCA_964564085.1 uncultured Hyphomicrobiaceae bacterium | reverse complement strand
GAGGATGGGTACGAAGCGGCGTTCACCACCACTTGATGACCCCTGCCCGCCGGGCTGCTGGACCGAATGCGACGCATCGAAAACGAAAGGACAACCCGTCTCAGCCATGATTGGAAGAGCACGCATATCGGAAACGAGCGCGTTGTAGCCAAAGCTCGCACCACGTTCGGTGAGCAGAATATTCGAATTGCCTGTACCGAGAACTTTGGCGACGACATTTTTCATGTCCCAGGGCGCGAGAAATTGCCCCTTTTTAACTTTCACGGCCTTGCCGGTTTTTGCCGCAGCAGCAAGCAAATCCGTCTGCCGGCATAAAAACGCCGGTATCTGCAAGACATCCACAATCTCGCCAACAATCGCGCATTGTTCAGCCGTATGAACATCAGTAACAACCGGCAGCCCCAGATTTTCCCGAATTTCAGCAAAGACGGATAGCGCTTGATCAAGGCCAACCCCGCGGGCGCTCGACAGGCTCGTACGATTGGCTTTGTCGAAGGACGTCTTGAAGATCAGGCCGAAGCCAAGCTGCTCGGAGATCTCCTTTAGTGCCGCAGCCATCTCAAGCGCATGAGCCCGGCTTTCCATTGCGCAGGGTCCAGCGAAAACGGCAAGCGGCGCATCGTTGGAAACGTTTACTCGTCCAATCGTCACAGATTTATTGGGCATTAAGTCAGCCTTGTCCGACAGCATCATCGGCATTTTATCCATGATCGCAAGTTTCCTTTATCTCCCAGGAAGGTTAGAGGCGGCAACATAGTCGTCGACCTAATCCCACGCCACTGTAAATTGTATCATTCGAACGGAATTAAGCGTCGATTTGCCCATTTATACGAAAGCGAACTTGATCCGGAAGCCCGTTAGCGCTTCACTATATGTGAGGAAACGCGAACAAGGCGCCTGAATGGCAAGTCTTCTGGAAATACGCGACGTTTCGTTGCGGTTTGGCGGTGTGCGCGCGCTGACCCATGTCAGCTTGGCCGTTGAGTCCGGCGCTTTGTTTTCCGTTATTGGGCCGAATGGCGCTGGCAAGACATCTCTGCTAAATTGCATTTCCGGCCGTTACCGGCCGACTGAGGGCACCGTTTTCTTCAAGGGAGAGAGCCTGGCCCGGCGCCAAACGGCACATCGCGCCAAGCTCGGTATCGGGCGGACCTTTCAAAATCTGGCGCTCTTTGGCCATATGAGCGTGCTCGATAATATTATGGTCGGCCGCCATCACCTTTTGAAAAACAACTTCTTTACTGGCTCGATCTACTGGCTAACCGGCGCGCGCACCGAAGAGCTCAAGCATCGACGGCGTGTTGAGGAAATCATCGACTTTCTCGACCTGCAACCTGTGCGAAAAGCAATGGCAGGAACGTTGTCCTATGGCCTGCGCAAAAGGGTTGAGCTCGCGCGTGCCATGGCAATCGAGCCCGAGCTGATCTTACTCGATGAGCCCATGGCAGGGATGAACCTCGAAGAAAAAGAGGATATGGCGCGCTATATCATAGACCTGAATGAGGAATTCGGCATGACGGTCATCATGATCGAGCACGATATGGGCGTCGTTATGGACATATCACATCGGGTCGCCGTTCTCGATTTCGGACGCAAGATTGCTGACGGTTTGCCGGAAGATGTGCTAGCCGACCCGCATGTGAAAGCGGCCTATCTCGGTGAAGAGGACGAGCTTCTCATCGACGAAGACGAGGTGCGGCCGGCAACGGAGGCGCGCCCATGAACACCGATATCGCCGCATTGATCTCGAAAGCGGATACGCTTCCCAAGTTACTCCGACATAATGCCGAAAATTATGGTTCTGATATCGCATTGCGGGAGAAAGATCTCGGCATTTGGCGAAGGTGGACTTGGCTAGACTATAACGACCATGTGCGCAGGTTTGCGCTCGGGCTACGGGCGCTTGGGGTCGGCGAAGGCGATGTTGTGGCGTTGATTGGCGATAACCGGCCCGACTGGATCGCAGGCGAGATTGCGGCCCACGCAGTCAAAGCGATGACCCTCGGCATTTACCGGGATGCGCTCGAAGAAGAAGTCGCCTATTTGATCAATTATGGCGAGGCAAAAGCGATCTTCGCAGAAGACGAGGAACAGGTCGATAAGCTACTCAATCTTGGCGATCGCATCCCCAGCCTTCGTTACATCATCTATTCCGACCCCCGCGGAATGCGCAAATATGACGATCCGCGCCTCTTGTCGGTAGAGGACATTGCCGACAAAGCCCATGAGCTTGGAGACAGCGAGCCGGGTCTCTACAACAAAATTGTCGTTGCGACAGACGGCCAGGACCCTACAATCCTTTGCACGACCTCTGGGACGAC
>CAZMAC010000567.1:0-2326 GCA_964564085.1 uncultured Hyphomicrobiaceae bacterium | reverse complement strand
ATTACGCCGATCTCACGGACGCCAAACTTGACGATGCAATCCTTATAGGGGCAAGTTTTGCCCATGCGCGCGGATTGACCGAGGCGCAGATCTCCCGGGCTTACGGGAATTCCAGCACGGCGCTTCCAAATTCTCTGACGCCTCCTCAGAGCTGGTTTCCATCCTTAGATGACGATCTTTTCAATGATTACGATGATGAGCCTGAGCTTTCGATCCAAGACACCGATCCTTACGAAACTCTCGGTGTGCCGCCATCTGCAACCGCTGAAGATATTCGCGTTGCCTATCGCGGTCTGGTAAAAAAGCTTCACCCTGATCTCAACCCCGGGGATCAAGAGGCCCTGGAAGCATTTAAACGCGTCTCGATCGCCTACCAGATTTTAAGCAACACAGAGCAACGGCGGCGTTACGACCGGGGGGAAATTGGCGGCGATGGTGAAATTTCACCTGAATTCGAAGCCAAAAAACATTTCCGCCGTTACGCATTTCGCTTTTATGCTGCAGCGGCGGCGTCTCTTTGCCTGGCCGTTGGTGTTCTCGCCGCTGTTTGGCATATGGTGCTGACCGACAATACAGACGCCGGCAAGGGGCGCATCGAAATCGTTGTTTCAAAACCTCTGAAGCAAGACGATCGGCTTGAGGTTGCCGCACCGCAAAATACCGCTGTGTCTGTGTCGCCAGAGTCTGAGGATAAAGAGACGTCCGACCCTGACACTCGCAAATCAGCCCGCTCACCATCTAAAGAGAATATCAGCGACAAACCAATAGAAGATGTCACAGCCAAGACCGCGTCAAATTCTGCCGAAAAAGACAGTCAGAGCGAGGAAAATCCTTCAGCTGTGCAAGAGGCGAATGCATTAAGAGGCAGTGAAGAGGATGCCTCGCCGCAAATTTTGAGTGAATATGACGGATCGGGCCGTAGCGAACCGGAAACCGAAGCTCAAAGCGACGATATCAAGTCCGGAACAACAGAGATTCTAGCTGACAGTGCTGCCGGCCAGGCAGAGCCTGAACAGGCAAATACAGATCGCGACCGTGTCGAAGACGAGCCATCCATTCTCTCAACTGCGAAGGAAGATGCGGCTGAGGAGACGATCGATAGCGCATCCAACGCAGCGGCAACAATTACAGGTTCCAACAATACCGTTCCGACGACGCCCGAAACGGTTGACGAGATGTTTCCTGAGCCTGCCCGCAAAGACAATGCCCAGACAAACCTTGGTGGAACAGAAGCCGTTGTGGCCGAGACCGCATCAGAGCCCGAGAAGAATAACGGCGTGGCTGATGAGGCTGTGACGGTAGACGGTAGCCAAGCACAAGCTGTCGCAGCCGAAACCGAAATAGCTTCCGACAAGAAAAACAAGGGGATCGAAGCCGTTCGGGAAGCTGTGGATCAATCGAAAGCTATCACGGGGGAGACCGGATTAGGGGCCGAAGAGAAGGACGAGCAAGTCATTGAGGATATTGCGGCTGATGTTCCTTACACCGTCGATGTTCCTTACACAGCTGATATTCCGTATACAGCTGATATTCCTTACACACAGGCCATCACGCCGGAGACGGGAGTGGCTCCTGAGGAAGGAAACGATCAGGTCGTTGAGGAGCCCCGGGCAGAGTCTCGTCAAACACAAGAGATTACGGATGAGACCGCGTTCGTTTCCGACGAAAAAAACGAACCAGCGGTGGACAATGACGAGGCGGGTCGTCCTCAAAAACAAGCCAGCCTCGGCGAGTCTGCAATGACTTCCAATCGGAACACCGCCCCGCCTGTAGTGGAAAACGAAGATCAATCTTCGTCCGAAGGCGAAAGCCAGGTGATTTACCAGCCAGCATATCCCTCGCAAAGCGTTCTCATTTACAGGGAAACAAACGGAAGGAAAATTACCAGGGACCCCATTTCGGATGTTCTTCGCGACCGTGCATTACAAAAAGCGCGGCCGAACAATGCCCAGGCAACAGCCAGCGTTGACGGATTTTCCTCTGCTGACGATCTCGATGAACGCGAAGAGATCTGGGATCTTTACACCCATTCCTTACCCGACCAGGATGCGAAAGAAGATCGGCCCTGGCCCGAAATTCTCGACAAGACAAAGCCAAAGACGATCTTGGCCCCGCCACCTCTTCCAACAAGTTATTCGAGACAAACGGAAAGGCCGGTGAAGCAGCCAGACAGAGCGGTGAGAAGGCGCGCGCCGCAAGACGACGTGCCGAAAGCCGAAAGCCGCTCAAACGCAGTGTCCGATATTCTTGCCGGCGGTTTGTAATCAGGTCTCTAGAGCAACGCGCGTCCAAGCCTGTCCCCGCGAAGGCGGGGATGGACGCGGAC
>CAZMAC010000566.1:0-2328 GCA_964564085.1 uncultured Hyphomicrobiaceae bacterium | reverse complement strand
TACCTCGATTTCATCGGATGGTGGGAGGGACTCAAATGTCATGTTCGATCCACTACAGCGTGTCTCCCAAAAGTGGGCACCGGTTTGGGATAAAACACACGGTAAAACAAACAACTAAAGCGTTCCGGTGAATACCATTCACCGCGACACGCTTTAGTGATTTCGGAGCGAGCGCGTCCAGACTCATTCCCAAGTTAAGCGTGGGTTTCGTCAGAAACGAAGGCGGTCACTTTATTGCCTGTATGATTGAACTTTAAGTCGTCGAAGCTGTCCCGCTTTGCTTTGGCAAGGCCTTTGCCGCATTGTCCGGTCACCAAGGTGGGCTCGGGCGCATCGCTTTCAATGAAATCCTGCCAGCAGAAGCCGCACCCCTCATCCATGATGACGACCATGATGCCATTTTCCTGCCGGTTGATGATCAGCTCGGCCCGGCGCTGCGCATAAGGCAGGGTCTGCAGACGTTTTACAAGTTCGCTGCGATAAATGCCGCGCGAGACCCAATCGGACTTGCGGTCCTGACCGATTTCCAGATTGCCATGTTCGATGGCATTCATCATCAGCTCTGCGATCCCCGATGCTGTTCGCTCCGGATCTGGAAAGATGCCTGAAATCAGTGGGACGAGCTTGTCCACATCCTCCGGCGTCCGGAAACGAAACCGGCAGCTTTCCAGAAGCGCCGTTGCATCGCACAGACGCAGATCAGGCTTTTGCGTACCCGGTTCTCGGCCCTCGATCGTATTTTCGAGCGCTTCCTTCAGGTCGGCCAGACGGCACGGCATGGCTAAAATATTAGTCAGCCCCGCCGCACGCGCGATCCGGGCGTCTTCATCACGGCCATCGGCAACGAATGTCAGCACAGGCAAACCCGCTTTACCAGCCTCGTCTGCCAGCTGCTCCGCAAATCCACTGTCTTTGGTGTTTTGTCCGCGCCAATCCAAAATCATGGCATTCAGGCCTACCACCGCCACGTTCAGAGTATCGAGCGCGGGCTGTCCCTCACGGAGATAGATGACTTCGTAGCCAAGACGGCCCAATTGCTGTCCGATCTTGCCTTGCGGCTCGCCCGCAGAATTGATGATCGCGACTTTGCCGGCATGCCCTAAAAGAGCTGCCGGAGATTGCCGTAGGATTGCTTCAGACCCATTTGCGTCGCTCGAAATCAGTTGGAATACAGTCATTCTCTTCCTCATTACCCTGAAAGAGCAAATATGACGTCATCATACCTACGCCAAACACGCGGATACGGATTATGTTTCAATTCAAAGTTGTTTTGAAGTCCGGTCCATCCACGCCCGGTATATGTCGTATCCGGGCTGAGGCGCTGCCTTTTCGGATGCAGCGCGTGTCTCCAGCAAAATGCCTCATCAGGGCGTTTATGCGCGCCGTGTGGTGCTTTCCAATCAGCCAGTAATGGCGTAAAGGCGCGTGCAGCTGTCATATGCTGTATTCAATCCCTCGTTTCAAGCACACTGTCATTCGACGAAAGTAGAATTAATTGCCGGCATATTCAGTCAACCAAAACAGTGCGGAGTTTTGCCTTCTTTATTTTTCGCATGCCAAAAGCAGATACTATGTGCCGTTAGACGTCCGTATTCCACCTTTTATGGAACGATAAACGCATTCTTCGAGAAAGATTTCACGTCCAAACTCTCACGCGTAAGGCAGTCATGACCGCATGCCAGTAACGAACACTGAGAGCATTCTGATATTGAACAAAATTGTGTTATGAGAACGGCAAGCATTCATGAAAGGTTCATTATTGCTGTTCGACCAAATTTGCAACATGGCTGTCAATCCGACAGCTTGCCACGATAAATCGCTTTCATGGCAGAGCAGAGTTGAATAGGGTTTTAGCCGGTCATATCACTTTGGTCGCTGCACGGAATGGCGACCCCTTTCGAGTCTTATGGCGTTCGCTACCAGGAACGTTCGCCGTCAGGAATATGAGGCAAACCCTGAAAATCCGGGCTAGTAAGCGGGACCGGCACTATCATACGCGTTTTTCTAAATTCCAACGCGCGCTGAACGATTGAAAGACATCGCAGTTCGTGATTTTTGGTTGACGGGCTTGGAAATCATCTTGATCTAGGCATGGCTCCCAGAATTTCGTATGAAAGATTTCAGATATAGCGAGTGAAGGTTTTAGTATGTATCGTCGAAAATTTCTTCGGGCCTCAAGCGCTGCCGCCATCGCAGCCGGCGGAGTCCTTGCCACACCCGCACTCGCTCAGGGCGCGCGCGCGATCAAACTCGTCACGACCTGGCCTCGGGATTTCCCTGGCCTTGGTGTGGGCGCGGATCGCGTGGCCAAGCGGATCACCGCGCTTT
>CAZMAC010000565.1:0-2330 GCA_964564085.1 uncultured Hyphomicrobiaceae bacterium | reverse complement strand
GGCCATATGATGTCGGGCTGGACATGGTGCCCGAGCTTGATCAAACCGAAATCGAGCACGTCGCTGGTAATCCGGATGCCGATAATCCGGATCACGGCGTTTCACCTCCGGACGAAGCTGTCTTTACCGCATTCGCGTCAGATACCGATGCGGCTCAAGCAGCAAAGCCGTCCGATGAGCACCCCGTAAGCTCAACCATGGAACAGCCTCACGACGACAAGACGACCGAGGAATTGCGCGATGCTGTCATGGAAACAATGAGAGAAAATGAGACAACGGGCGAGAGAGCCGTCGTTATGTTTGAGCAAATGTCGCAGAATTTGAAAGTCGCGATGGAAGACGCCGGGAGTGACGCGGCGCGGATCGGTCTGACGCTGATGTCCTTTGCCCAAGCGAATTTCCGCAATAATCTCGAATTTGCCCGCGAATACGCCGCAGTACGCAGTATTCCCGAAGTGTTCAACGTTCAAGCCGCTTATTTCAAACGCCAGATTGAGCTGGCTAATAAGCAGGCGAATGAGCTGCGGATATTAACGTCCGACATGGCTTCGAAAAAGGCTTCGCAGATCCAAAATCAAATAAAGAGCAATTGAGCCCTTTTATATCTTCACCAAAGAAGAAGCGATGGACGCGGAAACCGTTTTCTGCTGACCGTCCCGCGATAAGCGATTGTTTTTGAGCGTCATGCAAATATGCGGCTTCATGCGTGGCGCTTTTCGCTTTGTTTAAACATCATTTCTTTGCTCAAAACCGGTTCCCACTTTTGCTGGGGATGCTTTGCTCTTATATTACTGGTAGCGAATTCAACATTTGAGAACGCGGAACGAGTAGAACCGAAGATGCACACACCGCAAAACAATACAGTCGCGGCAAACCTTCGATCCCGAACGCCAGCATCCGGGCTCAATAGCCTTATGCTTGCGCGTGCGCCTGAAGACACACGTGTCGTCGTGGCAATGTCGGGCGGCGTCGACTCTTCCGTTGTCGCTGCGCTTTTAAAGCGCGAAGGCTATGACGTTATCGGTATTACGCTGCAGCTTTACGATCATGGCGCAGCGATAAGCCGTAAAGGCGCCTGTTGTGCGGGGCAGGACATCCGCGATGCACAGCGCACTGCAGCCACGCTCGGCATTCCGCATTATGTTCTCAATTACGAAGAGCGTTTCCGGCGCTCGGTCATGCAGCCTTTTGCCGAGAGCTATGTGAACGGCGAGACGCCCGTACCCTGCGTGGCCTGCAATCAATCCGTAAAGTTCAAGGACTTGTTGGAAACCGCAAAAGAGCTGTCAGCCGATGTCCTGGCCACCGGGCATTATGTCTCCAGCCGGCCAGGGACCAGCGGCTGGGATCTTTACCGCGCAGCCGACGCCGAACGCGATCAGAGCTATTTCCTGTTTGGCACGACGCGCGAGCAGCTTTCCTTCCTGCGCTTTCCTATTGGCACTTTGCGTAAACAAGAGACGCGCACGCTCGCGGCTGAGCTTGGCCTTTCAATTGCCGATAAGCCGGATAGTCAGGATATCTGTTTTGTGCCGACGGGCCGCTATAACAGCATCGTTGAGAAGCTTCGCCCTGGCGCAGCAGAACCGGGCGATATCGTCCACGTCGATGGCCGGGTCCTGGGCCGCCATGAGGGTATCATCAATTACACCATTGGCCAGCGGCGCGGCCTTGGTATTGCATCGGATGAACCGCTTTACGTGGTTCGCCTGGATGCCGAGAACCGGATCGTGACTGTCGGCCCGCGCGAAGCCCTGCTTGCGCATTTGATCGTGCTTCGAGACGTCAATTGGCTGGGCGATGAAGACCTTGATCGATGTCCGGAAGACGGTTTGCCGGTCTGGGCACGGATTAGGTCGTCTCAGCCTCCGCAAGCGGCGACACTCCTTGTTCAGCATGGCCGCACGTCAATCCGGCTCCATGACGGAGAGTATGGCGTCTCACCAGGCCAGGCTTGTGTGTTTTACGAAAGCAACGACCAGCAAGCGCGTATTCTTGGGGGAGGCTGGATCGTGAGTGCGGAGCATGGCTGAAGCACTTTCAGGAAATGCGTACTCCCGCGATTGAACCGAACACCCGCGCGGGATGATTTTCTGGTGAGAGCGAACTTCGCTTATTGAATTGCGTTTACGAGTACAGCGTCTCTGCAAACAAGCGATCCATGCGTTATCGAGGATCGCTTGGGGCGCTGTGTAGGGCTGGGGGCAAAGACGGAAATGGCAACCGATCAAAAAAGCCTTAATCTGACAACCGTCAAGGAGGCTTATAAGCGCTGGGCGCCGGTTTATGACTGGACTTTTGGCGTCGTCGCCTCGGCCGGGCGCCGCAGC
>CAZMAC010000564.1:0-2340 GCA_964564085.1 uncultured Hyphomicrobiaceae bacterium | reverse complement strand
CGAGATTTTCAACATTGAAAGCAGCGATACGCATAATGCATGACTCCGGAAATCGAAAATAATAGAAAAGTAAATCCGCCACTGAATGAAGTGAATATTTTCCTTACGACTACTGACAGGTTTCCACAATACGGTGCCAACAAATCCTCGGACCGATACAATTTAATGAATAGCCCCCGCCGCGATCACATGACCCGCGAGCGCTATAATTCGACACCAATTCAATCGACAGCAATTTCGATCAGAACCCCCAACGCATTGCGGCCGTATGAACCGGCGCGTCCCACATAGCCTTCATCTCATCGTCGAGTTTCGTAAGCGTAATCGAGCAACCCGCCATCTCTAGCGAGGTACAATAATTGCCAACAAGTGAGCGGGCAATCGAAAGCCCTCGTTTTTCGCATTGGCGGCTAGCGGCGTCGTACATGCCGTAGAGTTCCAGAAGCGGCGTGCCACCCATACCGTTGACAAGAAGCAACACCTCTTGGCCCTGGCTTGGCTTAATGTCGTCGCAAATCGCATTGAAGACCTCTTCGGCAATGGCGTCCGCCTCCATCATTGCCACACGCCTGCGACCCGGCTCGCCGTGAATGCCGACACCCATTTCCAGCTCATTCTCGCCGATCTCGAAGGTCGGCTTGCCCGCCGCCGGAACCGCGCAACTGGTCAGTGCCACACCCATTGTTCCGGACGCGGCATTTATCCGTTCACCGAGCGCCTTGCACGCAGCAAGATCAGCGCTCTTCTCTGCCGCCGCACCGACCATCTTCTCGACAATCACTGTAGCAGCAACGCCCCGGCGCCCCTGACTGTGCAGCGAGCTTTCGACCGCGACATCGTCATTGGTCAGCACCGTCTCGACAGGGAAATCAGCCATTTCCCCGGCCATCTCGAAATTCATCACATAACCCGCATAATTCTTGACGATAAAGAGCACGCCGGCCCCGCCATTAACAGCTTGAGCGGCTGCGAGCATCTGGTCCGGCGTCGGTGAGGTAAATACCTGGCCGGGACAGGCCGCATCCAGCATACCGTGGCCGACATAGCCTGCATGCATCGGCTCATGACCTGAACCGCCACCGGAAACGAGCGCAACCTTGCCGGATTTCGCGCCGCCCTTGCGCGTCATATACATCGGATCGAGGCTGACCGAAACAATGTCAGAATGAGCCGCGCCAAAGCCGCGCAGGCTTTCGGTCAGGACATTGTCGACCGTATTCATCAGCTTTTTCATGGTTTCCTCCCTGGCCTAATCGATTTCGTTGCTCTCCTTCAGCAGGAGACGTTTTGGGCGTATCCTTATTGTTTTGGCGGCTTCATTGTCTCGCCGCCCTGCATCAGTGCGATGACGCGGTCCGCAAATTCCCGAATGAGCTCTTCTACCTGCTCCCGCAATTGCGGATCCGCGAATTGCGGCAATGGAATGCGCAGCACACCTTCCTCGAACGCGGCAAGATCTTCGATTGCGCCAAACTGACCCGGATGAGCGCGCGCATAAATATCTAAAAATGAACGCTGCTCCTCCGGGCTGAGATGACAGACTCTAAACAATGCCGGAATGTGCTGTGCGGGCAGAGGCACACGGTAAGCCGGATTGATGATTTGCGAGATGAAGCTTTTGTGTGTGCCGAAAGCTTCGGCGAGCTTCTGCCGTGTACCGGATGGACGGCGATCGATATAGCAGCGGAGCAACACTTTATATTCCGCGATTGCATCCGGTGTTTGTGACGAACCGTCAGCCATCGATGATCTGCTCCTCCGGTTGCTGACCGTAGCGGCTAACGGCGAGTTTTACAGCGCCGGTCTGAGCAGGGGCACTGCTCAACGCACGCAGGCCGGTATCGAGCAGCGGTGCAATCAGATGTGGCGAAGAGGCCATGTCCCCGCAAAGGCTGACATCCACGCCGCGTTCGCGCCCCGCATCAACCGTACGCTTGATCAATTCGATCACAGCGGGGTTGAGCGGATCGGCTAACGCGGCGAGGCTGGCATTGTCCCGCGCGCAGGCTGTTGCATATTGGATGAGGTCATTCGAGCCAATAGAATAGAAATCGGCATCGAAGGCCGTGGCAGTAAGCGCGGCAGCCGGCACCTCCACCATCATCCCCATGCGAGAAACGCCCCAGGGTACGCCGATGCGCTCCAACTCCGTTATCTCCGTCATCATCATCTGGCGCGCTTTGGCGAGTTCCTCGGGAACGGTCACCATTGGAAACATGACATTGACGGGGCCACATGCAGCCGCTCGCGCCAGCGCTCGGAGCTGAACGCGGAAGAGTTCGGGACGTGCAAGAGCACGCCGCAGGCCGCGCCCCCCAAGGAAGGGATTGGTCTCGCCCT
>CAZMAC010000563.1:0-2373 GCA_964564085.1 uncultured Hyphomicrobiaceae bacterium | reverse complement strand
GTCAAATCCGCGCGCGTCATGAAAAAAGCCGTCGCTTATCTCATGCCTTTCATGGAAGAGGAAAAACGCGTTCTTGGCGTGGAGGACAAACCGGCGGCGGGTAAGATCATCATGGCGACCGTTAAGGGCGACGTTCACGATATCGGTAAGAACATCGTCGGCGTCGTTCTGCAATGCAATAATTATGAGGTCATCGATCTCGGCGTGATGGTCCCCGCACAGAAGATTCTTGACACCGCGCGCGAGACCGAGGCCGATATCATCGGGCTTTCCGGCCTGATTACGCCCAGTCTCGATGAAATGTGCCATGTCGCGGCGGAAATGGAGCGGGAAGGCTTTTCGATGCCGCTACTGATCGGCGGTGCAACGACGAGCCAGGTGCATACCGCCGTCAAGATCAGCCCGAACTATGCCCGCAATCAGGCCATTCATGTGACCGATGCCAGCCGTGCCGTCGGCGTCGTCTCCAAGCTCATTGGCGAGGACAGCGAGAATTACATCGAGGCGATCCGCGCAGATTATTCCAAGCTCAAGCTTGCCCATGAACGCGGGCGCGGCGCAAAGACCCGCACCTCGCTCGCCGCGGCGAGAGCGAATAAATTTGCCATCGATTGGAGCGCTTATACCCCGCCCGTGCCCGCATTCCTCGGAACGCGTGTCTTTCAATTCTACGATCTGGAAAGTCTCGTTCGCTATATCGATTGGACGCCGTTTTTTGCGACCTGGGAGATCAAAGGAACCTATCCGATGGTTCTCGAAGACAGCCGTTACGGTGAGGCCGCAAGGCCGCTTTTCGAGGACGCGCAAGCCATGCTCAAGCAGATGGTGGCCGAGAAATGGATCGCAGCAAATGGTGTGATCGGGTTCTGGCCCGCAAATTCGGTTGGCGATGACGATATCCGGCTCTACACGGATGAAACGCGCCAGGAGACCCTTGCGACATTGTATACGCTGCGTCAGCAGATCAGCCGGGGCAGCAGCGACCGCGCCAATACCGCGCTGGCGGATTTCATCGCGCCGGAAGGGGTCGCACCCGATTACATTGGCGGCTTCGCCGTGACGACAGGGATCGGCGAAGAAACGATTGCGGAGCGTTTTGCACGCGCTAATGACGATTATTCCAAGATCATGGTGAAAGCGCTTGCGGACCGTCTCGCCGAAGCTTTTGCCGAGCTCATGCATGAACGCGTGCGGCGCGAGTTCTGGGCTTATGCAGCGGATGAAAATCTGACCGTGGAGGAGCTGATTAAAGAGCGTTATCACGGTATCCGACCGGCCCCCGGCTATCCCGCGCAACCCGATCATACCGAAAAAGGCACCCTGTTCAGGCTGCTCGATGCGGAAAAAACAGCCGGGATGGAGTTAACGGAAAGTTTTGCCATGACGCCCGGCGCTGCCGTGTCGGGGCTCTATTTCTCCCATCCCGACAGCCACTATTTCGGCGTTGGCAAGATCGATCGCGATCAGGTTGAAGACTATGCCCGCCGAAAAGGGTGGAGCCTCGAAAAGTGCGAAAAATGGCTCGCGCCGATCCTGAATTACGATCCGCAGACGGGTAAAGATGCGCGCCCAAATATCCGCGAGGCGGGCTGACGGTTTGCATATCTGCCTGCCGTTTTGCCTCCGGGCCGCCCACAACAGACACCTCGAAGACTGGATTCCCGCTTTAGCGGGAATGACAATGGTGACAATTGACGGAAATGGTGTGCTGAAGGAATAGAATGGCAGCTGGATGATGCATTGCCCCCGCGCATCATCCCGCGAAAAGCTAAAAAATCGGGATTTCTAACAGAGCATTGCAGGAATGCGGCTCTTAAGGGTAGAAAAGAGCGGACGGAGTTGAATAACAACAATCATTGCCTGCCCGAAGGATCGCCCAATGTTCCAGAAAATCCTGATCGCCAATCGCGGTGAGATCGCCTGCCGTGTTATCAAAACCGCTAAGGCGATGGGTATCAAGACGGTCGCGGTCTATTCCGATGCCGATAATGACGCCTTGCACAAGGAAATGGCGGATGAGGCGGTGCATATCGGACCCGCTCCGGCCGCAGAGTCCTATCTGGTCACCGATAAGATCATCGAGGCGGCGAAGGCGACAGGCGCTGAAGCGATCCATCCCGGCTATGGATTTTTGTCCGAAAACGCCGCCTTCGCAGAAGCACTGAAACAGGCGGGCATCGTCTTCATCGGCCCCAATACGCAAGCCATTCGCGCGATGGGCGACAAGATCGAGTCGAAGAAATTCGCCAATGAGGCCAAGGTCAACACCGTGCCGGGCTATCTCGGCGTGATCGCCGACGCCGATGAGGCCGTCAGGATTGCCGGGGAGATCGGCTATCCGGTGATGATCAAGGCCTCGGCGGGCGGGGGCGG
>CAZMAC010000562.1:0-2378 GCA_964564085.1 uncultured Hyphomicrobiaceae bacterium | reverse complement strand
AGGCACTCGCGGAGTTCCTTTTTTAAGCCTAAACAGCGATAAGTTTACGAGAGCAAATGCGGCGAGCGTAAAAGCCGAGGTCGTCTGCGCGAGATCACGCAAAGAAAATGTCATGCCCAACAGGAAGACGACGAGCGTGACCGCCAGAGTCGCAGTAATCGGGGTCCGGGTGGTGCCCGAAACCGTGCCAAGGAACCCAGGAAGCTGGCCGAGCTGTGCCATTCCATAGACGACGCGCGACGACATGATGAGTTGAATGATGACGCCATTCACCACGGCAAAAACGGCAACCAGACTGAACAGCTCACTCCCTTGACCCGATAGCCGCGCAAAAATTGTTCCCAAAGGCGCGTCCGATCCGCCAAGCTCGGCTGGCGATACGGCGCTCATCGCGATGAGCGCGATCCAGACATAAAGAATGACCGTCAGGGTAAGCGTGAGACCAATCGCAAGAGGCATTGTGCGGCTTGGTTGTTTCACCTCCTCTACCACATTCACCATGTCCTCAAAACCGATAAAGGCGAAGAAGGCGAGCAGAATTGACGCCGACAAGCCGGACAGTGCCGCTAAGTCAAAAGCGGGCGCCTTTGCTGCGACGCTGAGCGCCATCGTCAGCGGATCTGCCGGTGCATAGGCGATGATGACGAGCAGCCCGCCGATTTCGACGAGCGTTAGAATTGCAGTGACAAGCAATGATTTGAGAATGCCCCAGATGACGAGGGCACCAAGCGCGATGAGCAAAAAAATGAACAGTATCTCGCCCGGAGCGGCGATGACTTGCTTCAGATAGCCGACACCGCCCTGCAACAGCGTTGCTGAGGAAACGGTCCCGGAAAATGCGACGGCAAGACCAGCCAGCATGGAGATATTCGGCAGGCCGAGACCTTCGCGAATATAGGCTGCCTCTCCCGCACTGACCGGGAAGCGTGTCGACAATTCAGCGAATGATGCTGCCGACAGACCGGCAATTCCTCCGGCGATCAGAAAGGCGACCGGCAGGTAATAGCCCGCACTGGCCGCCGTTTCCCCGATAATCACGTAGATCCCTGCGCCAATCGTCGTGCCCAAGCCGTAAAGCGTCAGCAAGGGAAGAGTGATTTTGCGGGAAAGCGTCTTGTCGGATTTGACGGAAAATTCGTCCATGCCGTCATCCTGCCTTAGATCTTGCATGCATTAAAGCACAAGGCTCCGGCTAGAGCGAGGCGGAGGCCGGAAGATCTTACCGGGCGCGGGCAAGGTCTCCTCGGCCATTATACTGCCATGTAACAAGCCGCTACGCGCCGGTCGCATTCTCGAATAGAGATAAAGTCGGCTCACTTCCAGCTTCTTACGAGAACACTTTACGCTGATGGCGTGTTACCCATAATTTCATCGTCAAATTCAGCCACGACGGGCGCGTGATCGGAGCCCGGAAACTTCTTATCGAAGGCAAAAGCGACGCTCTCGTCATGTACCAGCTCATTGTGGATTTCTGTTCCGCGATAGCAGGCAATTAAAGCGCGTGAGACGAGCAAATGGTCGAGCATATTCTTCTGCCCATGATGGTAGAGCGTAAAGCGCGAATCCTCCGGAACCGTGTTCTCGCATGGATACATGGTTTGATGATTGAGCTTGGGATTGCCATGAGACGTAACGTCGCCGCGAACGGCAAGGACAGGAACCTCATGCGACTCGGCATTTAGATCTCCCGCAAGCACAATGCGGGCATTCGGTTCTGCCTGGAACAGTTGATCGATGAAGACGCGCGCTTCGAGAGCTGCGCCAACGCGTTTCATCGATGAAAGAAAAAATCCTTCTGCCCAGCCCGCCGCAGTCTCGAACATGAAATTCTCCGGTCCTTGACCAGGAATGCGGGTTGGATTTTTGGATTTGAAATGCGCGTTGAGAATATGCAGCACAATATCGTTTGGCGTTTTTATCCGGCAGTAAAGAAGAGGCCGGTCCCACTTGACTGCTTTCGATCCCCTGTCCGGGCGATCCGTAACCGGATTATATTCCGGCGGTGGAGTGAATTCGTGAAGGATCTCCCGGGCCTCTTCGAACTGCCATCCAGAAGGGATCATCGTCACGAGATTTCTAAACTTTTCGACTGATGGGCTCCCCGCGAGCGTTGTGGACCGGATCTGGTAGTTCTCATAACTGGTGCCTTGAATAAGCGTTTTCAGAGCACGCAAAGAGCGGGGTTCGCCTTCGATATCCTGGCCATGCACTTCCTGAAGGCATAGAATATTGGCGCGAAGTCTTTCGAATTGTGGACGCAAAATTGGTTGCCGTTCTTCAAATGTCGGCTTTTTCGTATCGTCGGGAGGAATGATTTCATCATCGAGATTTTCAACATTGAAAGCAGCGATACGCATAATGCATGACTCCGGAAATCG
>CAZMAC010000561.1:0-2379 GCA_964564085.1 uncultured Hyphomicrobiaceae bacterium | reverse complement strand
TCGTTTGATACCATCGCCGTTCGCGCCAGACCATCTGCCGGATCTACCAGCCTTGCCGGGGGTTAAGCTTGCCTGCGCCGAAGCGGGTATTCGTTACCAAAACCGCAAGGACGTGCTGCTTGCGATTCTGCCTGAAGGGACACAAGCGGCCGGGGTCCTGACACGATCCAAAACCGCTTCGGCGCCTGTTGATTGGTGCCGCAAGCAGCTCGGCCACGGCCATGCGCGGGCGGTCATCGTCAATTCGGGCAACGCCAATGCCTTCACGGGGATGCGTGGGCAAGAGATCGTTCAGACGACAGCAGCCCTTGCCGCCGAGGCGACGGGTTGCAAGCCGGAAGAGGTTTTCCTCGCCTCCACCGGGGTCATTGGCGAGCCCATTCCACCGGGCCGTTTTGAAGCCGTGATGGGGAAGCTGGCAGCTGATGCGGCCGAGAACGGTTTTATCGATGCGGCCCGGACGATCATGACGACGGACACTTACCCAAAGCTCTCCTCCCGCCAGGTCGAGTTTAGCGGCAAAATCATCACGCTGAACGGCATCGCAAAAGGCTCAGGCATGATCGCGCCGGATATGGCGACCATGCTTGCCTTTATCTTTACAGATGCGGCAATTGCGGCCCCAGCGCTTCAGGCGCTGGTCAGCCGTCACGTTGAGACGACCTTCAATTGTATCACAGTCGACAGCGACAGCTCGACCAGCGACACGCTTCTGGTTTTCGCGACCGGAACGGCGGCTCAGGGAGAAGACTGGATCCAGGACGCCAGCAATCCGGCTCTCAGCCGTTTTTCCGAGGCGTTGTGCGATCTGATGCGCGATCTTGCCATGCAGATCATCAAAGACGGTGAAGGCATCACCAAGCTCATGACGGTCCATGTCGAAGGCGCGGAACACGATGCGGCCGCCAAGCGCATCGCGCTCTCGATCGCAAACTCACCGCTTGTGAAAACCGCGTTGGCTGGTGAAGACGCAAATTGGGGCCGTGTTGTGGCGGCAATCGGCAAGGCCGGGGAAGACGCCAATCGCGACCGACTATCGATCTGGTTCGGCGATCTTTTGCTCGCAAAAGATGGTATGAGAAATCCCGATTACAGCGAAGAGGCAGCCAGCGCTTACATGAAGAACAGCGAAATCGTCATCCGCGCCGATGTCGGCACGGGCGGGTTGGGACGAGCCACCGTCTGGGGCTGTGATCTGACTCACGGTTATGTTGATATCAATGGCAGCTATCGAAGCTGAGACGATTGGTAAGCCGGTGAAACTCGTTCTTGTCTCAGCCGTAGCCCTCATCGACGAAGACGGGCGCGTGCTCCTGACGCAGCGTCCCGAAGGCAAACAACTGGCGGGGCTTTGGGAGTTTCCCGGGGGAAAGATCGAAGCCGGAGAAACGCCGGAAGAGGCCCTCATACGCGAGATCCGCGAGGAGCTTGGCGTTGAATTGCGCGAAGCCTGCGTTGCGCCGCTGACCTTTGCAAGCCACACCTATGACGACTGTCATTTGCTGATGCCGCTCTTTATTTGCCGTCGCTGGGAAGGCGAAATCGAGCCGCGTGAAGGCCAGGAACTGGCCTGGGTGCGGGCGGCCCGTTTGCGCGATTATCCAATGCCGCCCGCCGACCTGCCGCTCATCCCAATCCTGCAGGATTGGCTATAAAGCGTTTCCAGGCGAAGTGCAAACCGGTTCGCCGTCCGGAAACGCGATAAAACAAAGACTTAGAGTCGCTGAGCGATTTCGTGAAAAGCGAAACGACTCTAAAACGCGAACGGCAATATCAGTCCATTTTGGCGTAATCCGTCATCAACGCCTGAGCGTTAGCAGCAGTACTTCGCAGGGCCGGCAGGAGTTGCGTTTCGGCAATTTTCACTTGAGCGTCAAACTGCTCCGTGAACGTTTTCCGGTTATAGGCATTGGATGATGTAATCCGTCTGAAAGCTTCCTGCATCCGGCTGTCATTCAGCATCTTATTGATATCTTCGTAAAATGCCTGCATATCGGCGAGCGTTTGCGGCGGTGTTGCGAAAACCGTTGGATTTTCAGCCGAAGCATTCCAGATGAACCGGTGCAGGCGCGGCCAATCGCCATAAACGCCCTGGCCTTCCTGCGTTTTTTCCAACGCCGGTACAAAGGCGAGAAGGCGGTCGGTATTCTGTTTCAACTCCGCATGCATTGCCGTTAGGAGATTGGCTTGCTGTTCGGCCTTGACGAAGCGGTCATATTGCAAGGTGCGTTGGAAACCGACATATCCGGCAAGATAAACGCCGAGTATCGTCGCAAAAATCGTGAAAAACTGCGCGGCCAGGAACTGCGGACCGCCAATAGCCGAAAGAACGCCACCCTTCTTCGGTCCTCGTGCAGCTGGATCCTAACTGGTCGTGTG
>CAZMAC010000560.1:0-2383 GCA_964564085.1 uncultured Hyphomicrobiaceae bacterium | reverse complement strand
GCCCTTCGGCGTGGAGCTGGCCGATCCGGTCCTCGAAAAGTTTCTCGTAGTTCATTGCGTCTCCTGCGTCCCGGAAAGGTTTCGGAGCAGTCAATGCACCCTTTCCTTTCCTGAATTCTCATCATTATGCGGCTTTTTCCGGTTTCTTAACCAGACCCGCTGCCGCGATGTTTTCGCTTCATAAAAACAGATCTATCGCGCTTTAGATGATATGATAATCCCTGCGGATTGCATAAGCGTTCAAAAGCCAAAATACCTTGATCGTTATCAATCTCTTGCGCTCTTTTGTCTTCTTACCATTTGATATTGTCAGGCTGTGGCTTATCTTTGACGACAGATTGTCGCCCGTCATCATGTTACCGTCTGCTTGCCTCAATTCTTGAAGTGAGAGATTTCGGCACGGAAAATGATCGATTTAGCCCCTGAAATGCGCAGACGGTTGGTCATCGGCCAGGAGACGAAGCCAGTTCTGCCGCCTTATGTCCGGCTTCATCATGACGGCGTCCGGAGCCGCTGGGTGCTGCTTGCGCCTGAACGCATCGTCGAGGCGGACGAAATTGCCGTCGATGTCCTGCGGCTTTGCAACGGACGCAACACGCTTGCCGGCATCGCCGCTGCGCTTGCTGAAAGCTACCACGCCGCCCCCGATGAAATCCGGAGCGATATCGCCGAATTGCTCCAGAACCTTGCCGATAGCGGCTATATCAGAGACAATTCTGTAAATGACACCGAGTGAAACAATCCTTGCCGAAGATACGCCAATAGCAGAGGAGCTGAGCCGCCCTGGTCCGCCTGAAGGGCTGCTTGCGGAATTGACGCATCGCTGTCCGTTGCAATGCCCGTATTGCTCCAATCCGGTCGAGCTGGAGCGCCCGGCCTGTGAACTTTCGACGGCGGAGTGGCAGAGCGTTTTCTCCCAGGCCGCCGAGCTGGGTGTTTTGCAGGTCCATCTATCGGGCGGCGAACCGGCTTTGCGAACCGATCTGGAAGAGATCGTTGCGCATGTCAGGGGCGCCGGGCTTTACAGCAATCTGATTACGGCCGGCGTCACGCTTGACCGTGAGCGTTTGGAGCGTCTCGTCGCAGCCGGTCTCGATCATGTGCAGATCTCCTTTCAGGACGCCGATCCGGAGAACTGCAACCGCATCGGCGCGATCAAAAACGGCTTTGACAAAAAGATCGCGCTGGCCGGCTGGCTTCGCGAACTGGACGTGCCGCTGACGGTAAACGCGCCTATTCACAGGCAGAATGTCGAGAATCTGGAAGCGATCATCGGCCTTGCGGAGCGCCTCGGCGCAATCCGGATCGAAATTGCGCATGTGCAATATTATGGCTGGGCTTTGAAGAACCGCGCGGCGCTGATGCCGACATATGAGCAGACCATGCGGAGCGTGGAGATCGCTGCCGACGCCATTGACCGGCTGAAAGGCATCATGGCCATCGATGTTGTCGTGCCTGACTATTACGCGCTGACGCCGAAGCCCTGTATGGGCGGTTGGGGCCGCCGGTTTTTGAATGTCACGCCGATCGGCAAGGTTCTGCCCTGCCATGCAGCGGAGACGCTGCCGGGCCTCACTTTCGATACGTTTCGCGATAAATCCTTGCGCGACATCTGGTGCGACTCGCAGGCATTCAATGCTTATCGCGGCACGAGCTGGATGAAGGAGCCCTGCCGGAGTTGCGAGCGGCGCGATATCGATTTCGGTGGCTGCCGCTGCCAGGCGCTGGCCCTGACCGGCGATGCAACCAACACCGATCCCGTTTGCGCAAAATCGGCTCAGAATGCCGAGATCATGGCCCTGGCCGAGAGCGAGGCCGCCAAAGCGCCGCCGCCTTTCATCTTTCGCCGATATCAAAAAACGCCGGCTCTCAGCGAATAATGGCTTAGCAAACGCTCTGTTATTCACGTTTATGTTCGTTGCATCAAATTCGCAACTCATCTAGCTAGGCTTGGTTGAAGACTTGGGAGGTAGGGGAACATGTCTGAGCCATTTGCGACCGGTCGATGCCTGTGCGGCGGCGTCAGTTACACGATCAAAAGCGAGCCGGTGCGCGCCGCGCATTGCCATTGCATCGACTGTCAACGCGCGTCCGGCTCGGGCCATATGTCGATCGCCTTTTTTAAAGCAGATGATGTCGAGATCGCAGGAGAGACTAAAAGCTATCCGATGACAGCGGAAAGCGGCAACATCAATACGCGCTATTTCTGCCCGACCTGCGGCAGCCGCGTCTATGGTGAAAATTCCGCGCGCCCCGGCGTTTTCGGTTTTCCGGTCGGCTGTATGGAGAATAAGGACTGGTTTGCACCTCAAATCGTTAATTACACCAAGAACCGGACGAGTAGGGATACGACGCCGCAGGAATAACACAAATTAGACGATAT
>CAZMAC010000559.1:0-2398 GCA_964564085.1 uncultured Hyphomicrobiaceae bacterium | reverse complement strand
GAGCTTGCCGAGCATCACCGCGCCCGCATCCCAAAGGTTTTGCGTCACGGTCGATTCATAGACCGGCTGAAAATCGCCAAGGATCCCCGAACAGGCCGTCGAGCGCACGCCGTTGGTGCAGAACAGATCCTTGATGCCGAGCGGCAGGCCATCCAGCGGCAGGCCCTTGCCCTTTGCAAGCCGCGCGTCGGACGCTTTGGCCATATCGAGCGTCTTGTCCGGTGTTGGCAGAATATAGGCGTTGAGCGCGCTATTCGCTGCCTCGATCGCGCCGATATGCGCTTCAGCCAGCTCTGTCGCCGTAATCTTCTTGCCCTGCAGCAGATCGCGCGCTTCGGCCAGTGTCAGGCTCGTCAAATCCGTCATCGCCTACTCCACCACCTTCGGCACAAGGAAAAAATGATCCTCGGTCAGCGGCGCATTCTGCATTATGAGATCAGCGATATTCCCGTCGCTCACCTGGTCTTTGCGTTTCGGCAGAGCCATGCTCTCAACCCGCGTCATGGGCTCGACAGCCGCCGTATCGACCTCGCCCAATTGCTCGACCCAATCGAGAATGGCGGTCAATTCCTTCTCCAGGCTTTTCGCCTCTTTGCCCGTGACTTTAATACGCGCAAGCCGCGCGACGTGCCGGACCGTGGCCTCATCGACTTTCATGAAACAGTCCTTCGTGGGTAAAAGCGGTCTGATTGCGCTGCGCCCTGGCAGCTTTGCGATACAAATAACGCCGGTTAGTCTGCTATGCAACTTTTGCCGAGAGCGTAAAGAACAGCTTTTTACATCTCTTCGCCCCGCTTAAAACTTGGGCTTCGGTGCGTTTCGTCGAGGCAATTTGCGGCAAGCAAAAGAATGAGCCCAAAGATTAAGCCCTATCCGCTTGTTCCAGCAAAAAAATCTGTTAGCGTGGGGGGACTGGCATATTTCATGCCTGCTTCGTCTGACAGTTAACAGCAGTCTTATCAGATAGGAAGGGATTTGCGATGCGTGGAATTGGACTTTCGGTGAGCACAATCGCCGCTGTGCTTCTTGCAACAGCGCCAGTGTCGGCAGCGACACTTGATGAGGTAAAATCGAGAGGAAGTTTGAAGTGCGGTGTTGATGGAGGTCTCCCAGGATTTTCCGCCCCGAACGATCAAGGTGAAATGACGGGGATCGATGCCGATGTCTGTTACGCCGTCGCCGCCGCGATTTTCGGTGATAAAAGCAAGGTCACATTTACCAACCTGACGGCGAAAGAACGTTTCACCGCGCTCAGCTCCGGTGAAATCGATATGCTTTCGCGCAATACGACCCATACGCTGACCCGCGATGCAACGCTCGGCATCAACTTCACCTATTACAATTATATCGACGGTCAGGGATTTCTGATCAAGAACGCGCTCGGCGTGAAAAGCGCAAAAGAATTGAGCGGCGCAACGGTGTGTGTCCAGGCCGGTACGACAACCGAGCTCAATCTTGCTGACTATTTCCGCGCGAACGGCATGGAATTCAAGCCGGTTGTTTATGACACCTCTGTTCAGACGCGCGAAGGTTTTGACGGCGGCGCTTGCGACGTTCTCACCTCGGACAAATCCCAGCTTGCAGCCATTCGCACGGAGCTGAAAGAGCCTGACGGCGCGACCATCCTGCCGGAGACGATCTCGAAAGAGCCGCTTGGACCAGCTGTTCGCCAAGGTGACGATCAGTGGGCCAATATTGTGCGTTGGACGCTTTATGCCGTAATCAATGCCGATGAGCTTGGCGTGAGTTCGGCAAATGTCGACGAAATGAAAGAGAAAAGCGACAATCCGAACATTAAGCGCCTCCTCGGCACGGAAGACAAGATGGGTGAAAATCTCGGCTTGTCCAACGATTGGGCCTATAATGCGATTAAGGCTGTCGGTAATTATGACGAGATGTATACGCGTAACGTCGCTCCGCTCGGTCTGGAGCGCGAAGGCAGCGTGAACGCACTTTGGACGAAAGGCGGCGTGCTCTACGCACCTCCCGTACGCTAACGAGACAAAAAATGCGGCGCCTCAGCTTTTCAGGCGCCGCATTTGCCTCATCAGCCCTCCCAGCTTTCTGGTGCATCGATCCAAACGGAGGCGACAGCCGGGGTTTGGTAGAATTGATGCAAAACAAAGAGCTAGTGCGGTGAAACATGAACCATGTGAATCTGTCAGTGCACTACGAGGCCGACTTTGAGCTCGAAAGCCCAAATCCCCTTTTACCGTAACCCTGTTATTCGCGGAATTGCCGCCCAAATTGCAGTCCTCGGTCTCGTCATTTGGGCGCTTCTCACGATTTTCAACAATACGGTCGCCAATCTGGAAGAGCGGGGCATCCAGACCGGCTTTGATTTCTTCGATCAGGTGGCGCCCTTTGCAGTCGGCTTTTCACCCTTTATCGAATTCAA
>CAZMAC010000558.1:0-2399 GCA_964564085.1 uncultured Hyphomicrobiaceae bacterium | reverse complement strand
ACGCGGACAGTTGCTCTAACCCTATAAAATAGATCAACTTTTCAACCTTCAAATGGTTCCATTTGAAGGCCGCCTTGCTAAGGCATTAGAGGTCCCCCGTTCGAGCCGCGGCAGCGGTACCACCACCCTATTACGGAATTATCCTATTCGGCCGCCTGGAGGGTTTGGCAGCGGGCCTGCTCCACCAGATAGGCCATGGCAGCATCGGCGCCGCCTTTCTTATAGGGCACGCCCGCAAGCTCAAGCCCCATCTCGCAACCGGCCAGTGTTCCCATCAGCATCAAATCGTTGAAATCGCCGAGATGTCCGATGCGGAAGACTTTGTCAGCCACTTTGCTCAGACCGGTGCCGAGCGACATGTCGAAACGCTCCAGGACGATTTTACGGAAGTCGTCCGCACTGTGGCCGGCTGGCATCATGACCGCCGTCAACGAGTCGGAATAATATTCCGGATCACGGCACAAGATCTCCAGGCCCCAGGCGCAAACAGCGCGCCGCGTCGCTTCCGCATGGCGTTGATGGCGCGCAAAGATCGCCTCAAGACCTTGCTCTTCAATCATGTCCAGCGCTTCGGCGAGACCGTAAATCAGGTTTGTGGCTGGTGTATAAGGGAAAAAGCCGGATTTATTCGGCACCAGCATGTCGCTCCAATCCCAGTAGGATTTTTTGAGCTGAGATGATTTTGAGGCAGCAAGGGCTTTTTCCGAGAAAGCATTGAAGGACAGTCCCGGCGGCAGCATCAAGCCCTTCTGGGAGCCCGCAATAACGACATCGACGCCCCATTCGTCCATTCGTACATCGATGGAGCCGAGCGAGGATATCGTATCGACCATCAGGAGCGCGGGATGATTGACTGAATCGATTGCGGCGCGAATTTTGCATATCGGCGTTGCGCATCCGGTTGAGGTTTCGTTTTGCACAACGCAGACGGCTTTGATCGCATGATTGCTATCAGCGGCGAGCCTGGCCGCAATCGCATTGGGTTCGGCCCCGATCCGCCAGTCGCCGCCCGTGACGATGGGTTTGATGCCCAGTTTTTCGGCCATTGCGCGCCATAGCGAGGAAAAATGCCCAGTCTCCGGCATCAAAATCTGATCGCCAGGCGAGAGCGTATTGACAAGCGCCGCTTCCCATGCGCCGGTCCCTGACGCGGGATAGATTACGACATGCTGCTCCGTACGAAATATTGTTTTCATACCGGAAAGCACACGCTTTCCAAGTTCGGCGAATTCCGGCCCGCGATGGTCTATGACGGGCCGATCCATGGCCCGCAAAATACGATCCGGAACATTCGTAGGCCCTGGAATTTGCAAGAAATGTCGTCCAGACCGCATCATGTCTTGCTCCTTTATCTCGCCTTGTTGGAACCAGAGCTATTTATAACGGCTTTTGTCCGGAGTAGAATTGTATAATTTATGAATTTCAATGGAACCGATCTTAGCGTATTTTCCATAATTTGGAAGCCGTTTCCAAATTGACCTCCGCTGTTGCACTGTCTGATCTATATGGCCCCAGACGCACCGCAAGACCTGTTTCATGTCAAAGGCGGTACCGGAAAGCGTGATGGTTAAATTCCCTGCATCCGAACAATCAGGCAAAGAGCTTCAGGACAAGCTACGTGCGGAGATTGAAGGCGAGGTGCTGTTCAGCCGCTTCGATTGCGGCCGCTATGCAACAGATGCCTCGATCTATCAGATGTTTCCGCTCGGCATTGTTGTGCCAAAGAGCTTTGCCGATGTGGAGGTGGTCCTGGCGATTGCGCGGAAACAGGGCGTGCCGGTTTTGCCGCGCGGGGGCGGAACGTCGCAATGCGGTCAAACCGTCAACAAAGCGATCGTCATCGATTTTTCCAAATATCTGAACCGGATTGTCAGCGTTGATGCGAAAAGCGCGAAGGCGGTTGTTGAGCCCGGTCTGGTCCTTGATGAATTGAACCGGGCGCTGAAGCCGTCCGGCCTGTGGTTTCCGGTCGATGTCTCGACTGGCTCGCGCGCAACGCTCGGCGGAATGGCCGCGAATAATAGCTGCGGCTCGCGTTCCATCCGTTATGGGATGATGCGCGATAATGTGGATGCGATCGATGCTCTGCTGGCTGACGGGTCAAAGGCCCGTTTCGATGCGCTCGATCGAGCAGCGGCGCTTGCCTCGAATGAAGACGGCTATGCCGCGCTCGCTCGCGACCTTTTGCAATTGGGCGGACGTGAGGCTGATGAAATCCGCGCGCGTTTCCCTGATGTCCCGCGACGGGTCGGCGGCTATAATCTCGATGCGCTGATCCCGAACGGTGCGGCGAACGATATGGCGACGCTTCTGGTCGGCTCGGAAGGCACGCTTTCCGTCAGTGAACGGATCACTCTGAAGCTCTCGCCCATCCTGCGTGAAAAAACGCTCGGCATCTG
>CAZMAC010000557.1:0-2413 GCA_964564085.1 uncultured Hyphomicrobiaceae bacterium | reverse complement strand
GGACACTAAGATATTGATTTTACGAGTGTGATTTGAGAATCCAAAAGTTCGTTCTGAGCTTGCTGCATAATGTGACGAACTTCTGGATCATCACACTAGAGCAACGCGCGTTTAATCGGAATCGATTAAGCGCAGAAAAGTTGATCTATTTTAGGGTTTGAGCAACTGTCCGCGTCCAATTGGACGCGCATTGCTCTAGTAGACGGCGGGACTTATGCGTAGGATCAGGCAACGCAGAAACCGCTTTTTGCTAGCATCCCGGTCTACGTATGTGATTTCGATCACCATCATGATTTTGGATTGATGAGACCCCAAATCATGCTGGTTGAGCCAAATCGCAAATATTGTGAGCTTATCGATGGCGCTACTGAAGACAGTATTGGGACTAGTTATTCTCGCTACGATTATTGTGGTTGGATATTGGCTTTACGCAACTTATACGATGACGACGACAAATGATAAACTCTGGGCAAATGTCAATGCCAACATGCCGCAACCGTTGAGAGAATGGGCTTGCAGCGAAGTGCGTGTGCGGATCAAACCAGAGGAAGTTCTGGCAAGCTGCGCTGATTTTTGGGCTGCTGCCGGAGCCGGGGAAAAAGTTTTTGATATCCCTGACAACCCCGGCCCTTACGGCCGTGTCGTGCGCGAGCCTTCTGGCGGCTGACCTGAGATCATTTCCAATAGGCCAACTAAGGTGCTGAGCGATGCAGCCCCAAACCACACCGTCTTGACGGAAAAGGGCGCGGATGCTACCGGCGCTTATGAATGAAACAATTCTTATCATAGACTTTGGAAGCCAGGTTACGCAGCTCATTGCACGGCGTGTTCGTGAGGCTGGCGTCTATTCAGAAATCGTTCCATTTCAGTTTGCTGAAGATGCCTTTACGCGACTAAAACCGAAAGCTGTTATTCTTTCGGGCGGTCCGGCAAGCGTTCATGAGATTGGGACGCCACGCGCACCTGATCTCATCTTTAATGCTGGTATTCCTGTTCTTGGAATTTGTTATGGCCAGATGACGATGGTCGCTCAGCTTGGTGGAGAAACCGAGCCATCCGATCACCGTGAGTTCGGACGCGCCTTCGTCGAGATTGCCAAAAGCAGCCCGATTTTCGATGGCGTATGGGAGGCTGGACAACATCATCAGGTTTGGATGAGCCATGGTGACCGCGTCATCAAGCTGCCGCCCGGGTTTGAAGTCTATGCGTCCTCGCCGAATGCGCCGTTTGCTGTCGCTGCGGATGAGTCGCGCAAATTTTATTCTTTTATGTTTCACCCGGAAGTCATTCACACACCTGACGGCGCCAAACTGCTTGCCAATTTCGTTCAGAAGATCGCGGGATGCGATGGAGGCTGGACGATGGGCCGCTTTCGCGACGAGACCATCCCCAAGATTCGCGAGAAAGTTGGGAAAGCGAAAGTCATTTGCGGACTATCCGGCGGTGTGGACTCTGCTGTGGCCGCTGTTCTCATTCATGAGGCCATCGGTGATCAGCTGACCTGTATCTTTGTGGATCACGGATTGATGCGCGAGGGCGAAGCACAGGAAGTCATTTCCCTTTTCCGCGGGGCTTATAATATTCCGCTGATCCATGTGGATGCATCCGAACGCTTCGTTAAAGCACTCGATGGAGTGATGGACCCGGAAGATAAGCGAAAAACGATTGGCAGATTATTCATCGACGTTTTTGATGAAGAGGCAGGTAAACTCGGGGGCGCCGATTTCCTGGCGCAGGGAACATTATACCCGGATGTCATTGAGAGCGTTTCTTTCACCGGCGGACCTTCCGTTACGATTAAATCGCATCACAATGTTGGCGGGCTGCCGGAACGGATGAAGCTCAAGCTTTTGGAGCCTCTCCGTGAGCTTTTCAAGGATGAAGTCAGAGAACTAGGCCGTGAACTCGGTCTGCCGGATAGTTTTGTCGGCCGGCATCCCTTTCCAGGTCCGGGCTTAGCCATCCGTATTCCGGGGGCGGTCAGCCGCGAAAGGCTCGATATTTTACGTAAGGCTGACGCGATTTATCTCGACGAAATTCGTAAGGCCGGGCTTTACGATGCCATTTGGCAAGCTTTCGCTGTTCTCTTGCCGGTGCGTACGGTCGGGGTCATGGGGGATGCGCGCACTTACGACTATGCTTGCGCGTTGCGCGCCGTCACTTCGTCAGACGGCATGACAGCGGATTATTTCGATTTCAGCCACGACTTTCTTGGCCGGACGGCGACCCGCATCATTAACGAGGTCAAAGGGATCAACCGCGTCGTATACGACATAACCTCCAAGCCACCCGGCACGATCGAATGGGAATAAAGGCGTTAGGTTCCCACTACATTTCGTTGTCCGTAGAAAAGCTTGCGACTACAGCGTGTCTCCCAAAAGTGGGCACCGGTTTTGGGACAAAAGACACGCTA
>CAZMAC010000556.1:0-2417 GCA_964564085.1 uncultured Hyphomicrobiaceae bacterium | reverse complement strand
GTGCCGCTGAGGAGGCCGAGCGCGCGGCGAAAGAAGCCGCTGAACGGCGTGCCGCGGAAGAAGCTGAACGGGCAGCAAGAGAAGCTGCTGAACGACGTGCCGCTGAGGAGGCCGAGCGTGCGGCGAGAGAAGCCGCCGAGCGACGTGCCGCTGAGGAAGCCGAGCGCGCATCAAGAGAAGCCGACGAACGGCGTGCCGCGGAAGAAGTTGAGCGTGCCGCAAGAGAGGCTTCTGAACGGCGCGCGGCCGAGGAACAGGCTGCGCAAACGGCTGTCGCTGGCGACACATCCCGGGCGCTTGAGCTTTCGGATCGAATTGAGGAGTGTGCAATCCCAGTCCGATTGGCGTCAGACAGTGCAGCCAACGCGATCGCCGCCAAGGCTAAAACCGATGCTGAACGGTACAAATCGCAGGAAGACCTCACCGAAGCCGCGCAAAGCAGTATCGCCAGCCTTGCCAGCGGCTATGCGCTGGATCAGGGGACAGTGCGCGGAGCCTATTTTGCCGCTCTTTGCGAGAGGCTTTATGAAGCCAGCAATTCCCCGTTTTCCCTATCGACCTTTCTCACAAGGCTGGCGGCTTTGTTCGATCTGACCTATCCCGCAAGCGGAGACGGTGTCAATTTTGCGAAGCTGACCGGCCGCGCAGCCAGCTCGGAGACGATACCGGAAGACTCAAGGCCTGACAGCGCGGACAAAGATGAGGCGGAGACAGACGAAGAAGACGCTGCCGGGTTGCAAACAGATCAAGATGGAGACGACGACAGCGGGAATACGCAAAATGGCGTTTCCGAAATTTCTGAGACTGTGAAGGCGGAGCAACCCGAGACGGAGAACGAGGCAAGCGGTCGCATCGCGCAGAATGAGAGCTCTGGCGCATCAGAAACTGTATCCGAACGTAGATCGACCGACGCACCGGCCGGCGACGAGAATGAAGAGATTGAGGCGGCCCAATCGGCCGAAAGCCCTTCTCAAGACCCGGATAGCCCAACGGAGCAACGCCTGGCTTCGGGCAGCGCCACAGGCTTTTTCGGTGAGAATGAATGCCGCGCGCTTGGTATTTTTGGATATTGTGCGGACTTCAACGCAATGTTCGCCAAGCTGCTGGAAAAGCCGCTTCAATATAATCATCCCAAACGGATGTTGGTGGGTAAGCCAACGAATATCGGCCTGACGCTCTGGAGCGACTGGGAAGGCACTGGCCTCCCGGAAAATATTTCCGAAACGCTAAAAGGGCTTCCCGGCGATGTCCGCCAAGCGCTTACCAAAGTGACTGAAACCATGTCGGCAGAGCTGACCGGGCCGGATTTTGACATCAGCCCGTCCGGACTTCAGCAACGGACAATCACGCCGGAGGAGCCCGCCAGCTGGCGATGGAGCGTCAAACCGTCGAAAGCCGGAAAGGATCAAACGCTCAAACTTCAACTCTACGCGCATATGCCACGCACAGACGGAGCGACACCGCCGATTCTTGTGAAGACGCTCGACCGTACCATCACGATCGATGCCACGATGTGGGACCGGTTCCTTGCCCAAGCGCAAACCGCCAATCCGAATTATCTGGTTTTCGTAGGGCTGTTTGCCTTACTGACGCTGATCCTGATGTTCATCGCGGGACGCGACAGCCGGGCGGCAGACCGGATCCGCCGATTCCCCGAACCAGGCGGTTATTTCGACGTGCCCAATCCTTACGCCGCCCTCTTTGGGCGCAGGACACCCGGTTCCGCGATCGGCGATCTGAGTCAGAGCGCGAGAGATAGCGGAACGTTCGCGCCTCCAAGCTCGGAAAGTTCATCGGCCAACGATAACGCCGCCGGAGGTATTGTGCCGCCATTGGCGGACGACGACCGGGATGAACCGGAACCCGGTGACGGTGCCGACGACACGCCGGGCGGAGGTTTCGAGCCGAAAAAAGACTGATAAAATTGCGGGTGACGAGCAGGACCGGCTTCTCGCCACCCGCAAGCGCATTTCGCAACAATTTGGCTTATTGGCGCGCCGTGAGAGCGTCTATTATGGCGATTGCAATATTTAAAGGTGAGCTATTTCAACGCGGATGGGCTTGCGACTTGAATCTGTGTCGCGGCGCACTTATAACGCTGCCCAGCACATCTTTACGCATGTGACGGCAATTGGGGCGTGGCCAAGTGGTAAGGCAACGGTTTTTGGTATCGTCATTCGCAGGTTCGAATCCTGCCGCCCCAGCCAACTACCGTCTATCGCAATCTCTGAAAATCCAAAAAAGCTAAGAAAACAGACTCTTCTAAGTCTATCGGAGTCACTTGCAATCTATTGGCATCTAGAAAAAACGTTGTTATCGATGTTGAATAAAATCACCATAAGAAGAGCAAATAACAACAATGCCACTCACAGATGCATTTCTTCGTGCAGCTAAAGGCGCAGAACGACCATGTAAGA
>CAZMAC010000555.1:0-2417 GCA_964564085.1 uncultured Hyphomicrobiaceae bacterium | reverse complement strand
CGCTGTTCCTGCAGCACAGCAGTTAGGTTAGGGGCGATAATTGCGGATCAGATCCACTACGCCAAAAACCGCCCCCCATTGCGAGAATTCCAGGCAGGCCCGTATAGACGTACATCATGACGGGTGAAGCCGAACTCGAACATTGTCCGGTAAAAGGGAGCCGCGCATTTAACCGTTCCGCCGGTCTGATTGGCGCAAAGATCGAGCAGAAAGGGAGCAAAAGGGCTGAACGCACCGACCGTGACAATTGCAGGACCGCGTAGCAGATGATGCGCAAGCCCAGCAAGACGGTCTTCATGAAACTTGCATTGTCATCTGATCACCGCATGACACTGCGCAAGCTCAACCGAACGCCTTAATTAAAAGAGTTTCATTCCGGGCGGCAGTTGCATCCCGCCCGTCAGCTCCTGCATCTTGCCTTGCAGCTCTTCTTCGACCTTCGTCTTGGCATCGGCGTGGGCTGCGACAATCAGATCCTCCAGAATTTCGCCTTCGCCTTCTTTGAGCAGGCTCGGATCGATCTTGACCTCGCTCATGATACCCTTCCCATTCAGTGTCACACTGACAAGGCCGGCACCGGCCGTGCCGGTCTGCGAAATTTCCTCGACCGTATTTTGCATCTCCGTCATTTTTTCCTGGAGCTGCTTGGCCTGCTTCATCATATCCATGAGATTTTTCATGGGGATCCTCTTCAGTTTTTGTGAAATTTACAAAAAGCTAAACTCTGCACGGCGTCTCTTTTCAGAGTTGGGTTTGCTCACCCATTCGTCAATCCTTTTTCGCTTTTCCATTCTCCGCATCGAGGTCCCGGACCGAGACAATCTCAGCATCTGGAAAACAGCGCATCACGGATTGAACCGACGGATGGCGCTTCGCCTCCTCCAGCAAGGCGGCTTCGCGGGCACGCCGGACAACGCCCAAAGCTGTCTCGCCGCGCTCTTCCGTTACCGAAATCATCCAGCGCTCGCCCGTCCAATGTTTCAGCTTACGGCCAAGATCGCCGGCCAGGTTTTTCGGGGCATCTGCCAAGATGTGAAGCTCGACATGGCCGGGCTTGAAGTGGACGAGTTCGACGCTCTCCTCAAGCGCGATTTTCAGCCGGACATCGCGCTTCTCGCCCGCAAGCGCCACGATATCGGCGAAGCTTTCCAGTTTTGGCCCCGCCGGAGATTGTGCCGCGTGCGGTCTTTGCGTCTCGGCTTCCGGGGCGACGTCGCTGCCGACCGCGCGTTTTTTCGCCGGCAATGAATTCACCGATGCAGACGAATCAGGAACAAGAGCCTGTGCACGCGATTCGTTTTTGGAAAGTTCACTTTTCGTTTGAAAGGCTGATTTTTCTGTCAAGCGCCGAATGATGTCGTCGGGCGGCGGTAAGTCGGCGGCGTGGCACATCCGGATCAGCAGCATTTCGGCAGCGACCATAGTGCGGGGCGCGCGGCCGACCTCATCGAAACCCTTGAGCAACATTTGCCAGGCGCGGGCGAGCGCCGCAATCGAAAGACGCTCTGCGATCGCGGCTGCCCGCTCCCGTTCGACTGCGCTGAGCGCGGAAGCGGTCTCCGGTCCGGCGGCTTTGATCCGCGTTGCCGTGTGCACCGCTTCGGCCAGATCGGAGACGATTTGCACCGGATCGGCGCCATCGGCGTAAAGCGCCTCCAGCCCAACAAGTGCATCTTTCGGCTTCCCGCCCAGGACCGCATCGAGTAGATCATAAATGCGGCCGCGATCGGCAAGCCCGAGCATTGCGAGCACATCGGCGGCCTTTACCTTGCCCTGCCCATGCGCCAGTGCTTGGTCGAGAATCGACAGCCCATCACGGACCGAGCCTTCAGCAGCCCGCGCAATCAGCAAAAGCGCCTCTTTTTCTGCTTTCTGGCCCTCGGCCTTGACGATTTTTGCAAAATGCTCCGTCAGCAGCGCGGCATCCACCCGGCGCAGATCAAAACGCTGGCAGCGCGAGAGGACGGTGACCGGCACTTTGCGGATTTCCGTCGTGGCAAAAATGAATTTCACATGCGGCGGGGGCTCTTCCAGCGTCTTGAGCAGCCCGTTAAAGGCGGCCTTCGACAGCATGTGCACCTCGTCGATAATGAAAACCTTATAGCGCGCATAGGCAGGCTTGTAGCGCACCGACTCGATGATCTCGCGTATGTCATCGATACTGGTGTGCGAGGCGGCGTCCATTTCCACCACATCGACATGGCGGCTTTCCATGATGGCCTGGCAATGCTCGCCGAAATCGGGCATGTCGATGGACGGCCCGGTCTCTTCATCCGGCCTGGAATAGTTGAGCGCCCTGGCAATGATCCGCGCCGGCGTCGTCTTGCCGACCCCGCGAACGCCCGTCAGCATATAGCCCTGCGCAATCCGCCCGCTCTGAAAGGCGTTTTTCAGGGTGCGCACCATGGCGTCCTGCC
>CAZMAC010000554.1:0-2419 GCA_964564085.1 uncultured Hyphomicrobiaceae bacterium | reverse complement strand
GATATCGTGATTTCGCAGTTTTCGGACCGCTTCGATCACATTGGACGTATTCATGAACAGGTGTGCGCCATTGGGTTGGCGATCGATCAGCAAGCGTCCTTTTCTGATCTGAACGTAGAGCCAGTTCACGGGGATGTTCAACCGATTGGCAAGTTCCTGAGCACTGAGGATATCGGGTGGGTGCCGCCAGCGTGTCCGTTGCTCTGCCAGCTTGATACCAGCACGCAAGCGGATACGCTGGACGGTGATCGGCAGAACTTTTTCCGCGCAGTTCGGTGATCTGTGCCCCTCGCTGGTCAATATGGCGGCGATCTCATCATCATGCATATTGGCGCGAGCCAGCTCAAGGGCACGCGCTTTCATTTCCGCTCCCCGTGAGAGGCTCGCTATTGAGTTGACGCGCATTTTCACGTCCAATTCGGTCATGGCGCCGCCACGCCAGACAATCCGCACACGGCTGACGTCGTGCTCGCCCCGGTCAAGGATCACCTTGTCCACCAGGCAGCGCAGCAGCGCCTTGCGCTGGGCGTCCGTCGTTCCTCGGTCTGTCCAGATTTCAGGCAAGCGGCCGGAAAGTCGGATGACCTTGTCGTTCAACGTCTTGCCAATCGTCATCTGCGCGATCCCCTGCGATGCGGTTTGACGGGCAACCGCTTCCTCGGCTGCCCGAACCTCGTTGAGCGCCACCTCCCAGCGACGCTCAAGCTCGGCGGCAACGAGTCGGTTATCGGGATCGACGCGGTGGAACTGGCGCTCGGCAAGGGCGGCCTCGTAGCGCTTGCGTTCCAACTGGCGTTCCGCGCTGTTTCGCATCGCCTTATCGGCCTGCTGTTGAGCACGGCGGGCGCGAGACAACGCATCGAGCTCAGCGGGGGCGAGTGCGGTCAGGAACGCCTGGGCGATGGCCGCGTCGATGCGCGGTGCACGCAGCTCTTAGCACGTCGGCAACCCCTGGTGCGAACGCAGGTGATTGCAGACATATTGACCGCCATCTTTGTAGCGGACGTACATTTTATGGCCGCATCTGGCGCACCAGACGATTCCGTGCAGCAGCAGTTCACCATCGCGCGGAGCGCCCCTGGTCTTGTTGCGCATATATTCGGCTCGATTGTCGCTCATCATGCCCCGAATCGTCTCGTAAGTTTGCCAGTCGATATAGGCGGGGTAACGGTCTTTGACGACGATCCGCCATTCCCCGATCGGCTTTGGCGTCTTCATCGGCGATCTCCTCTCGCCTTGCGCTTTCAGCAAGCGGGTCCGGCCATAGACAAACGCACCTGCATAGGCAGGATTTTTCAGGATCGTTGCAACGGCGGCCGTCGTTGCCCGCGCCCAGCGCAGATCGCCATGACGATCCCGCCGCGGCAGGTCGAGCCCGCGGCCGTTGAACAGACGCATGACCTTGGCGACGCTGCGCAGCTTGAGGAAGGTCGCAAACACCAGCTCAAGTCGTTCCTGCACCTCGACATTGGGATCCTTGACGACGACGCCAGCGAGATCGCGCACCAGACCGATCGGCAGAGTGAGAGCAAGCTCACCACGCTCCGCCTTCGCCAGCAGGCCCGAGGTCAGCCGGCTTCGGATGGTATGCAGTTCGAGCTCCGATATGGTTCCCTTCAGGCCAAGCAGCAGACGGTCATTCGCACTGGCAGGATCATAGACCCCATCCCGGTCGGCGATGAGGCAACCGCGCATCCCGCAGATATCGAGCAGCGGATACCAGTCCGAACAGTTCCGTGCCAGACGGGTCACATCGATGGACAGGATCAGACCGACCTCGCTGAGCCCGACGCGTCCAACCAGCTCCTTGAAGCCGCTGCGCTGCGCCGCAGACGCACCGCTTATGCCGAGATCGGCATCAATGATGTCGATGTCAGCCTCGTGCCATCCGAGCTCGTGCGCCCGCTGACGCAATGCGTATTGCAGCCGCAGGCTCTCCTGGTTGCTTACCACCTGATGCGTTGTCGACTGACGAATGTAGACGATGGCTTTCCGCGTCAGGTGCGTGGGTTTGACCAGTTCGGATTTCATGCGACGCCTCCGCCAGCACTGCGGCGACTTCCTCGACGATTTGGCGCCGCAGGCTTGGCGGCAACGTGGTCCAAAGGTCTTCCGGCTTTATCGGCATGGTTTTCAAGCTGCTCAGCTACCGAGATCAGATCCTGCAGCGCTTCAATGCTCAATTTCGTCCGATTCGCCGGCCAATTTTGTGGCTCCGTGACCGCAACTGGAATCAGCAGGCTGGCAGCCTCTCCATATTCGACCTCATAGGAGATCGGAAATCCACCGCCGCGATGAACCGAACGACGAATGACGCGGAATGGGCGGCCGAACAGCGGATGCGTCGGATCCTGCACCGTCACCTCATCGGCCGAGGATTCGTCAGACTCACCAGCAGGGATATTCCTGCATGCCTTCG
>CAZMAC010000553.1:0-2430 GCA_964564085.1 uncultured Hyphomicrobiaceae bacterium | reverse complement strand
CTGCGACACGCCGGACAGGCTGGCGAGCTCCGGAAAGACGACTGCGCAATATGCCTGCGTCTTGAAGGTCTCTCCAGGCGCGTTCGATCAGATTTTTTGAAATGGTTTCTCCGAAAATAACGATGGGGATGGTCTTGAGTACAACCTTAAAGTCCAGATAAAGACCGGCATTTTTCACATACCAAACATCTAATGCCGCTTTGTCTTCGGCAGAAATTGCTCTCCCACCGACAACCTGAGCCCACCCTGTAAGACCTGGCCGCAGAAGCAATCGAGCTCTAAAGGCATCATCTTGATCGCGCGGAAGCAAAGGACGAGGACCGATAAACGACATGTCTCCCCGAAGCACGTTGAACAATTGAGGGAGTTCGTCGAGGCGAGTGCGCCGGAGGAAACTGCCCACTCTTGATATACGCTTTTCATCCGAAAGGCGCCGGCCGTCCGCAGCATATGCAGCGCCCATCGAGCGAAATTTATAAAGCCGGAAGGGTCGGCCTCCTAAGCCAGGCCTTTGCTGCCAAAATATTATTGAGTTTCCGATGCTAAAGAGTAGAGATGCTGCAACGATAATCATGATTGGGCACATTACGATCAGCAGCAAGAACGCTGCGATAACGTCGAGCGCACGTTTAATCATCCAATAAGGCCGCCTTTGCATGGTTCTGAGCTCATCGAGTCCGATTTCGAATGTCATCGGATTAATTGCTAACGCCGAATCTACGCAGACAGGGATAGAGGAGGTGGGTGGCTCGGCAACAGCTTCGAAACCAAGCTTCTCGGAAAGATGAACGACCTCTAGCGATTTCGAAAGCTTAAGCACTGAAATGGCTTCGCGTGCGCTATCCGAAAAAGAAAATGATGGTGCGGTGACTACGATTTTATCGACGGCGATACCGCATACATCCAAGTCCGATAAAATCCGGTCAATGTTTTCGGGTGTCCCCAGAATTTTGTGGGTCGCAACCAATCGTCCGACATGGTGGCTGCGATGTCCTAATACACCGGCCACCTTGACCCGTCCCTGAGCAAGCTCCGAAATCGATTGCAGGTAAGTCTCTGTAAGACGGCTAAGACCAACCAATAGAACCGTTTCAGTCGTTGATTGTTCGACGACTCTGAGAGGAGCCATTTTCTCCTTGTGAGATCGCCTTGCTAAGTGGTGCAGCCGGTAAAAGACCCTCAATCCTATGAGCAGCGAAATGCATATATTGAATTGAAGAAATGGAAGCGAACGTGGAACGCCCTCAAGACGGTTAAATACGAAAATGATTGTCACACTACTGATCGTTATGGCGGCCATAGCCAGAGTAATCCTTAGATAGTCCGGCAGAGCACTGAACCGCCATATTACCCGGTTGACACCGAATAAAATTATTACCGTTGCTGAGACCACGGTTGTTGCCAAGAAATAGGGAAGGACCTCTGTTAAACGTGCATAATTTAGCTCGAAATTTTCCCTTAATATTAGAGCTAATGCTGTTCCAAGTAAAATTACAATCAAGTCAATAAAAAGCAAAAACAAATTTTTCATAGAATATTCCACAATACAAAATGATTTATAAATTCAATTATCTGATAATTTACTTTGGTTGTTAACTGAAATTATGTGACATCATAGAATAATTAGAATTTTGGTTTTGTTCGGCATGTTGGTTGCTCTTGATTTGAACACCTGCATGTTTGGGGGGATTTATTAAGAGTGCGGAGGAAAATGCGAATAGCACCGACAAAGCGGTTGTTCGAAGCGGATAATCAACGAATGAATGCGCAAGGAGTAGAACAACAACTAAGGTTCCCGCTCGCTGCAACATAAGATGCAGGTCTATGCTCGGTGTAGGCCGTTGCTTCCATACCGCTACCGTGCGGCATGCGAACCAGGAGAGAAACAAGATCACAATTATCAGGCCCAAAAATCCGGTTTCCAGCAGAAACTCAACCCAATCATTGTGAGCTCGATTTGCGAAACCATCAAATAAATGCTGAATTTTCTCGCTGCTGGAATACAGGGGGACAAATGATCCAAAGCCAGCTCCAAAAGGCAGATTATCAAATGTTAACTGAAGCGTCTCAGGAGCAAGCGTAAACCGAAGATCCGTAAGCGGATCGGCTTCAAAACGTGTCATTACGCGGTGAACGCCAAATTGTGCCGCAAAAAGAAAGGCAAATATGAGCGCAACTGTCGGAAGCCGTTGGGTGAGGTTACAGCCAATCATGTTTTTGGATTTAAATCCGTGACGGTTTGTGACAATTAACGCGAACATTCCAGCGATTGCTGCGAATGACAAAAAGAGCCCCGCACGAGAACGAGCAAGAAAAATTCCTGTCATGATGGCTACGACGAGAACGGCGGCAATAACAAACCAAAGCGTCGTATGAGTATTGCGGCTCCGTGCGCTGTTAACGCTGTCGGTTGAAAACGTGAGCAATACA
>CAZMAC010000552.1:0-2431 GCA_964564085.1 uncultured Hyphomicrobiaceae bacterium | reverse complement strand
GACCGCTGGGCAAACGAGGTATGTTATTCCGAAATTATAAGACTTAGAAATGTGTCTGGAACCCGTCAGACTTGGTTAGTGAAATAAGCGCTGCGCGCCAAATCACGATATGACCCCCGATTTTAACGACGGCTGAGCAAACGACATATGTTATTCTGAAATTATAAGACTTAGAAATGTGCTTTGGCACATAAGGGATTGTTAACCATAAATGAACATTTATTTTGACAACCCTCCAATGTTAACGAAATTTTAACGAATTTGTGGTGCGCTAAATTTATAGGATCAATTTTGGCTTTTTTTGCGAAAGATAACAATATCGTATATTGTTATCTCGGTTAGAACAAGGCTAGAAAGGCATATATGTATGAGCAAGATATAACAATATAACATATTGTTATATCTTGGAATCAAAGGCGACGGGGAAGCCCAGACCTATCAGGCCATAGACCATGCGGAGGCGGTAGGCGAACCCCAAAGCCCAAGGGGACCGGCAGGAGCCGGAAGCTTGGGAGCGCGAAACAACAGCTGGCGCGAGGCCAGCTGTTGTCTGCCGAGTGTGGTGGCCGGGCACTGATGAGCAGCTAAGCAAGGGGAACAAAATGGATAGCCTGGATCAAAAACGCCAAAGCGAATGGTTCGCCGGGCGTCTGTATGATGCAGACATGGGCGAATGGGTAAGAATGCCGGAGCCTACGGTTCTGCATCTGAATAAGCATCCGTGGATGCGAGCAGGCATTACCAGCGGTGGAAAAGGGAAAAGATTTGTACGCCGCGTTAGCCGTGTCACACGCAACGCGATTGCAGTGATTCAGGCGCTAAGCGAGGTTGGATGCTCTTTAGAGCTTGCCGTCAATATTTGCGTAGCCATGGAAAGCATCCTTGGAGACATCACGAAAAAGATCGATACCATGCATCGTGACGTTGGAACTGTCCGGCTGGCTGATGTCGATCCCGACGGCAAATGGCTCGATACAGATGAGGCCCCGGCGCAGATTTGGAACAAAGAAGAGAGTTCTTTGTGGCCCAAATATTTTGTGCCTGATGGCGCAATCGAAACGCATGATGAGCATTTCATCATCGTCAATGCTCGTTTCGTCTTTCATCAGAAACCGAAGCGAAAACCGAAAGCGTTTCTGATCATTACAGATGATCGAAAAAGCGTTCGCGTGCCCAATGACTTAGAGCTGAAAAAAGCGAAATACGCGCTCAGCAATTTCAAGACCTTCAGTCAAGTGAATATCAGTATGGCTGTTCGTCAAATGAAGCGCCGCGCTTTCGGTCTTACCGTCAACGAACTTTAAATCGGAGAATGATGATGCAGACGCAGTTTGTACCGCGTCGATTCTTACGCCTGCCTGAAGTCATCGCGATGACAGGCCATAAGCGCTCATCGATCTATGCAGCGATGAAGGAAAACAGATATCCGAAAGCAATCTCTATCGGCCTCAAGGCGGTCGCCTGGGATGCTGAAGAGATTGCTGCTTGGCAGGCCGCTCGCCTCGCCGAACGCGACGAATAAACTGTACATTGATGAAATAGAGCGATCATGGAAGGGAGCCAGACGATGCCGCTGAATGGGAGACCTGGTGAACATTTTGTTATAACGGAAGCTCGCGAAGCCATGCATGGCCGCGTTCCCGAATTACTTAAGAAACGCTTTAGCATCAATACTCCGTATGTCGATCCTGACGAGGCGCTGGAGCTGATTGCCGAGCAACAAGACATAAGTCGTGAGAGAGCGGCTGTCCATGTCAACGAGCAATTACGTGCTTTAGATATACAAGCGGCCCACAAGAAATCAAAATCTGCAACACCATCAAAACGTAAGCGTTTTGACAAATCTAAAGCACAACAAGAAGCTCCGTGTGAAACGACTCTTCGCTTCGATACTGCCACGATCAACGGCGAGGCGCTGCCATGGGATGTACACGGATTTATCAAACGATTCATTGTCTATCCGAGTGACCATGATGTGATCGCTCATACATTGTGGATCGCTCATGCGCATCGCATGGTTTGCTGGGATAATACCCCTCGGCTGCTTTTTACATCCTATCAGCCAGGCAGCGGAAAATCCCGCTGCCTGGAAGTGACGGCGCTTCTCGTACCGCGCCCGATGGAAGCCTTCAATGTTTCTGCCGCTTACCTTGTAAGTAAGGTCGCCGGCAGCACAACGCTGCCAACCGTTCTCTATGACGAAATCGACGCCCTATTCGGGGCAGGAAAGGCGTCAGAACGTAGTGAGGAGGTCCGCGCCGTTCTCAACGCCGGTCATAGGCACGGGGCGAAAATCGGGCGCTGCAGAGTAGGCGAAGACGGCGTTGAGACCGAAGAACTTGCCGCCTATTGTGCAGTTGCCTTGGCTGGCCTGGATCGGAACTTGCCTGATACGATTACGTCGCGGTCTATCATCATCAAAGTTAGACGC
>CAZMAC010000551.1:0-2437 GCA_964564085.1 uncultured Hyphomicrobiaceae bacterium | reverse complement strand
AGGCCGGCCGAACTCGGCGAAGCATCGGCTTTGGAGGTCGAACCCGTCGTCAGGACATCCGGCAAGCTGACCGAACAGCCTGCGAGCACCGTTGATAAAGCAAATATGGCGGCAAAAAACAATTTGCGCCGCCTTGGCAAATCCTGTGCGTTTGCATCAATCATTCGGGTGTCGCCGATGATTTCCCTATAAATGATGTGTCACCGAGCAACCTTGCATGAAGGTTGCCGGGGTCACACGGGATCGTGAGCTTAGCTTTTCCCGTCAGCGCCGCCCATGATTTTGTCGAATTCCTCGATGCTCACGCCTTTCAGCTTCTTGCCATTGACAAAAAATGTCGGTGTGGAACGGACGCCGAAATCGGTATTCGCTCTATTGCGGACCCATTCAATATGTCCCAAAAGCTTTTCGTCTCTCAGACATTCGTTGAACCGGGATTCGGTAAATCCGACCTGCTTGGCGAATTTTTGCAAAGAGGGGAGCGGATTGTTCTTGAACGCCCACTCGTCCTGATTCAGGTAAAGCAGATCGAGAAAATCGAAATATTTCGATTGATCGACGCAGCGGGCGAGCATCGAGGCTGCGGCTGCAACATTATCCAGCGGGAACTCGCGGACGATATATTTCGCCTTGCCCGTATCGATATATTTCTTTTTGACGTCTGGCAGGACATCCTTGTGAAAGCGCGCGCAATGCGGGCAGGTCATGGAGGAATATTCGATGATCGTGTAGGGCGCGTCTTCGTTCCCCATCACATTGTCGGGCAATTCGCCCGTTTTCATCAATTCCGACACCTCAACATCCGGCTTGACCGGTGCCTGGGCACGGCTTTCAGATGCGGAAAGCCCCATAAATGCGGAAGCGAGAAACGCAAGGCTGAGGGATGATCCGGCAGCCAGTGCCATGCGGCGGGTCACGGCGGATCGGGGCGAAGCGAATAAACGGAACAATTTCGTCTCCTTCAAATTGGTGTTGCCCTTCTCGGCAGGGGGCGCGTTTTATACTTTTCTTTGTTGTGATGAGACATAGGGCGAGATCATGGCGCTGTCGAGTATAGCGAGGCCAAGAATTATGAAAAGACCGTGATTGTGGTCACCGCAAGGCGGTCTCAGCGCCGCACTGGCGCATTTTGAGACCGCGCGCCATACGGGTGAAGGCCGTTTTCAGCGTTCCATCTGGCAGCGTTTGCAGACAATGATCGTCATCTTGCGTGATGGGGGGCGGCTGATCCTGGCTGACCGTCCTGGAGCCGTGGAGCGGGGCCTGCAAAACTTTGATCTCGTAAACGGCCCGATAGCCGAAGGCCGCGTTGATGCGCTCAATCAGCCGGGGGCGCATATGCTCGACATCACGCGCGCGGGCGCCCGCGACCCTCAAAATCAGTGTTGCACCGGATTTTTTCTCCGTGGATTCGCTTATGAGTTCGCGGCGCGGCCATTTGAGCCGTTCCGGGGCGGTAAAGCTGGCCAGCTCCGGCCCGGCGATTGCGGCCCAATCGGTCAATATTGCAGCGGCCGGAAATCCGAATTTCTCAAAGGTTGGACGCATCAATTTCGGTACGAATTCGCCGACGGATTTTGCCCGGTGTGATCGCGGCGTCCAACCGTTTCGCCCGCGTGCTGCATTTGTTCCCGAATGGCTGTTTTTCCAGCTCGTTTGCATCTTTTGGCCCCCGCCACTCTGCTGTCGCGGCGGAAGCTAGATGATTCGAGACCTGACGGCGAGCAGGTATCCACTTCGCCTGGAAACGCTTTAAGCGGCCCCGGCTTCCTGCCGGAATTGCAGATCGGCAAGGCGGGAATAGATGCCGCCTTCCTTCATCAGCGTGTTGTGATTGCCTTCCTCAACGATCTGGCCATCATCGAGAACGAGAATGCGGTCGGAGCTGAGGACCGTTGCCAGCCGGTGGGCGATAACGAGCGTTGTGCGGCCCTGCATGACACGGTTGAGCGCGGTCTGAACGAGCTTTTCGCTTTCAGCGTCGAGCGCGCTGGTGGCTTCATCGAGCAGCAGGATCGGCGCATCGCGCAGCAGAGCGCGGGCAATCGCGATCCGTTGACGCTGCCCGCCGGACAGAGTGATGCCACGCTCGCCCAAAAGCGTGTCATAATGATCCGGCAGAGCTTCGATGAACTCGCTCGCCAGCGCCATATTGGCAACGCGCTTGACGTCTTCATCGCTGGCCTGCGGAGAGCCGTAGCGGATATTATCGGCGATCGTTGCCGCAAAGACCGCCGGATCTTGCGGTACATAGGACATGCGCTGACGCACGGCGCTGAGATCGGCCTCGCTAATCGGCACGCCATCGATCATGACGCGGCCCTGTTGCGGGTCGTAAAAGCGCAGAATGAGGCTGAAAATCGTGGTTTTCCCAGCTCCCGATGGACCGACAATGGCAACGCGCTCGCCGGAGCCAATGGATAAGCTCAGATCTGCA
>CAZMAC010000550.1:0-2445 GCA_964564085.1 uncultured Hyphomicrobiaceae bacterium | reverse complement strand
TCAGTGATCGTGCCGAGCTTGCTGACCTATGATGGCTCGGTGCTGGCGATCGATCCCAAGGGAGAGCTGGCAAGCCTGACGGCGAGAGCACGCACTGAGCGGCTAGGCCAGAAGGTGCATGTGCTTGATCCGTTCGGTGTGACGACCGGTCTGGCCTCCATGCGCCGGGCCGCGTTCAATCCGATGACGCTGTTGCGCTATGGAAAAACACGTGGACCCGGAACCCTTGTCGAGGATGCCGGGCTGATCGCCGATGCGCTTGTGGTGCGGGAGCCCGGCGCGGGTGATCCGCATTGGGATGACAGCGCCCGCAATCTGATCGAGGGCGTTATCCTGCATGTGGCGACCGCCCCGAAATATTGGCGCAGGAAGCATCTTGGCACGGTGCGTGACCTGATGATGGGCCGGGCCCAGCATCGCGGCCGCACCGGGATGGATGTGCTTAAAGCGGAAATGCAGGAGAATCGCGCGCTTGGCGGGGTGATCCGGGATGCGGCGTAAGACTTTTTTGAAAAGCCGGATGATGAACGCGAAAGCGTGCTTTCAACCGCCCGTCGGCATATCCGCTTCCTGAGCTATGCGAGCATGAAAGGCGTTCTGTCGCGTCACGATTTCAACCTGGCGCAGCTCAAATCCGAACCGGTCACGGTCTATCTGTGCCTGCCGGCCATGCGCATGGGCACCTGTAACCGGTGGCTGCGATTGTTCGTCAATCTCGCGCTTGCGGCATTCGAGACGACACCCGGCAAGCCGGAGCCGCCGGTGTTGATGTACCTCGATGAATTTGCCGTCCTTGGCCATATGAAAGCGATCGAGGACGCCGCCGGACAGATTGCCGGGTTCGGCGTCAAGCTCTGGCCGATCATCCAGGATCTGGGGCAGCTCAAGGCGCTCTACCGTGACCGTTGGCAGACCTTCATGGGCAATGCCGGGGTGATGCAGTTCTTCGGCAACAACGACACCTTCACGCTCGATTGGGTCTCCAAACGGCTTGGCACCACATCGCTGATCGTGGAAAACCGCGCCGAAGTGGCCGAGCGCGAGGCAACGCGGGACGACCGGCGGGGCCTGTCCTGGTCGGCGCAAACGCGCAGCCTGATGACGGCGGAAGAGATCGCCCGGTTTTTCAGCCGGGATGATCCGCTGCAAAGGCAACTGGTCATTTGGACAGGTGGCCATCCTATGATCTTGCAGCGGGCCAAATATGACAGCCACGCTTTATTTGCCGGACTGGCCGATGATCCCGAAAGCCCGCATTGAAACATCTCAGGAAGGCGAGACACTGATCGTCCGTGCACGTTACTGGACGCCGGAATGGGTGCGGTTCATCGACATGATCCGGTGGCCCGCCACGCTGCTGACATGGGGAACCTTAAGCGTCATCGCTTGGCGATGGCTACCGGATTTCGGTCTTGCCGGATCAAACAATGAGGCAGCCTTCAGCGGAGCCGTCGCGACCGCCATCGCATTTCTGCTCGCCTGGCTCATCCATCATGGTCTGAGCGCCATCGGTGGCGGCTACGGGCTGCGGCCCCTTGGCAATGCGCGACTGATCGTGCGGTTTTCCCGCGACACGGTGGCCTGGCAGGGGGCGGGCCGAAGGCGCGGCATGATCAACCGCAAGGACAAGACTTTGCGGATTTTTCCGCGGCCGCACCGCCTGGGGCGCGATGAAGAAAGGGAGGCGCAACGCCTGCGGGATGAAGAACCGCGCTCCTATGCCTATCGTGACGCCTGGGAAATCTGGCTGCAGGCGGGCGAGCGTTTTTATGAGTTGGCGGCGGTGTCAAGTGAAGCTGACAGCGATGCGATCGTCCGGCGGCTGCAGGCCGCCGATACGGAAATGACACGCCCGCGCAGACGCGAAAGGCGGCAGGCATGAATGAAAAACCTTCTGCCGGCATCCAGATGTTCGTGGCGGTCGGCTTTCTGATCCTGGCCTGGCGGCTGCTTCCTGCGCCTGACTGGCATCCCATGTCGAAGGACATGGCGTTTCTGCCGGCCTTTCTCGGCGCGGCCCTGTTCATCGACGCCGTGACGCGCAGTCCGCGCAAGGCAACGCCTTGGTGGCAAGGCATTATTGGACGGACCTTGAGCGTTTCGTTCGCCTGGGCGGCAGTCATTATCGCGGCGCAGATCTACGGCACGCCGCATCTCATCTATCAATATCCGCCGCGCGAGCCTGTTGGCAGCTGTGTTTATCTGGGATGGCAAGGTGTCGTGCGCACGCAGTCACGGCCGGGCGGCACGTTGAACGGCTGTCCGATCATCGGCTGGATACGATGATCAAGGCTCAGCGCTGAGGGAAGAGCGGCACAACATCTGGCGAAGAACCGCCGTCATCAAGATCAGGATACATATGCGCGAGCAGGAGCGACCGGCAAAGCCCATGACCAATGGCGCGGGCATAGTCCAGGGCAAGCCGGCCATGCTTGTCGGCAATCC
>CAZMAC010000549.1:0-2447 GCA_964564085.1 uncultured Hyphomicrobiaceae bacterium | reverse complement strand
GAGTAAATTGTCTCTTCTTCAGCCGCTGCATGAGACTTCACGTCGTAATAAAATTGCTTCCACAATTCGCGCCGTTCCGTGCTATCGCCGCTGGTTTCTGCGATGTCCGCCAATAATTTCCGATGGACATCGTGATCTTTCTTGATCCGCTCATAAACAGTAGTCATCGTAAAAACTCTCTATCACTCTATTCCGCTATATTGCTATTTAACTGCGCTATTCCTCGAAGACGAGCCCGTCCGGATCGGCGCCTAATTCCTTAAGCGCGGCGTTTATATCCTTCACCATCTCATCCGGCCCGCAAACGTAGAAATGCTGACCGAAATCGGCAATATTCTCTTTAAGAAACGGCTTATCGATACGCCCGTGGCGAAGATCCGGCTTGTTCTCCTTGCTTAAAATATGAGTGACGCCGAAACTATTCATAACATCGAATTCATCGCGCAGAATAATGTCTTTCTCGGTCTTGTTCGCAAAGATAAGACGGTGACCGCCGAGCTTGCCGTTCTTTTGAAGCGCGCGAAGGATAGCGATAAAAGGCGTAATACCTGCGCCCCCAGCGATAAACGTTCCAGGGCCTTTATAAGTGATCGTGCCCCATGGATCATCGATCAGAAGGTGATCTCCGGCTGTGAGCTGACCGAGCTGTTCGGTCACACCATCATGTTCGGGATAGATCTTGATGGTGAATTGGAGGTTGTCCCAATCTGGCAGGGAGGTGAAGGTAAAGGGGCGCTTCTCATCGCGCCACTTATCCCTATCGATGCTGACGTCTGTCGCCTGACCGGGCTGAAAGTCGAAACCCTCCGGCTTATCGACTGTGAAGCTCCGGACGTCATGGGTGACATTTTCGACGGACTTAATTGCAACTTTGTGAGTCATGTTTTCCAGTTGTCTGTGTGAGTGTCTTGGAGAACGCATCCGTTCAAAACGAAAGCGTGTAAGGCGACCGCAGCCTAGCGGAATGTCATCCCGCCATCGACCATATATTGCGAGCCGGTCACATAGGACGCATCATCCGACAGAAGGAAGCAAGCGACGGCCGCTACTTCCTCGGGCTTGCCCAAGCGTCCCAATGGAACCTGCGATTTGATCTTGCAGGCAAATTCCTCGACCTCTTCTTCAGAAAGTCCGGTTGCCTTGAAGAAATTCGTATCGATCGGGCCCGGTGCAATCGAATTGACGCGAATCGTCTGCTCCGCCAGATCTGCTGCCCAGGACCGTACCAGTGCCGTCACTGCCGCTTTGGCGGCTGCATAGACCGCGCCTTCCTTCTGGCCGAGATAAGGAGCAACCGATGCGGTGACTACGATCGACCCGCCTGGTCTGATCAGCGACTTCAATTTCGCCATTTGCAGGACCGGCCCACGCACATTCACATTCGTCATCGCGTCGAACGTATCGGCATCAATCGATTCCGTTGAACCAAAAGTGCCGAAACCTGCATTCAGAAACAAGCCGTCGATCTTTTTCATCTGGTCTCGAACTTTGCCTGCAAGATCATCTGCGGCTTGCGGATCGCTCGCATCATTACGCAAAACCAGTGATGCAGGAGGAAGGGTGCGTCCGGCTTCGTCCAGATGGTCTTGGCTGGTGCCGGTGACGGCAACTTCGCCGCCTTCCTCGACAATCCGTTTAGCCGTCGCAAGTCCGATGCCGCTGGTGCCGCCGGTGATAAGAATCCGCTTGCCATTAAATCGAGCCATATCATCTCCATAATTTCGGTCACTACTCGCGAACGTGCGAGTTGGTGAAAATGTTCCGCCGGAGATAGGGTTGTCGTAATGCGAGACAATATGCGGTGCCGAAAATTAGCATTTGATTGTTAACTTCGGTTTGCCCCATGAATGTTGATGCCAGACAAGGTGAATTGAAGTTCCACTCCCTATTCAACGAGTTCTTGTTTCTCCCGTAACATGCAGGCTGCATGCCTATATAACGTGTCATGCGAACAAGCTATTGGTGGATGCCTGCTTTCACCGCAATTCGGTTGAGCTGACCGGCGGAGAACGAAAGGCAGATTGAGCTTCCTTCTCGCCCTGCCGACCAGCGCGCCGATCGAAAAGAAGCGCCTCGTCGCAGACATCCGGAGGAGTGAAGGCTATGATCAGTTTGAGCCTATTGTGTTGAAAAAGTCAGGAACGAGGCGTTCGGGGGAAAATATCTGCATCCGAATAGAAAAGCATTCTTCCATGGGTGCATTCATGGATTTTGAATCTTGAAAACGCGCTCAATTCGGGTGAATTTTTTATCCTTATACGGATTGATTTAACATCGGAGCTACAGCCCGGACTTTTTCAACGCTATCAGCCCTTAGCTGCCGTCGAAGCATGGTTCAGCGCAAGTCAGTCTCCTACGGTCAACTGCGTGGGACCGCTGGCGAATGTTTTTGTCTAGTGGTTCGATTCAAACATTTGCATCCCACTTGCCGCACCCTCATTTGCAAA
>CAZMAC010000548.1:0-2450 GCA_964564085.1 uncultured Hyphomicrobiaceae bacterium | reverse complement strand
ATTCAAACATTTGTTAATGAGGGCGCCGGAGATGGGATACAAATGTTTGAATCGAACGACTAGCCGTTCTGTCATCAGCCTGGCTCTTGATGCGATTAGCCTTCCGTTTTTTCAGCGGCCCCCTTCTCGTTCAATTCCGTTTCAATGGTAATCAGAATTTCATCCGGGATCGCGGGCACGAATTTCCCCAGCTCGAAATCGGAGCGCTTGACTGTGGTGTTGGCGCTAAAACCGAGCGATGGTTTTTGTGAAAATGGATGCTTGCCCTTGAAATTCAGCTTTGTGTCTAAAGTTACCGATTTCGTTACACCCTTGATCGTCAGGTCGCCGGTAATTTTGCCAGTGTTTTCGCCGGTTTTTTCGATCCTGGTGGTTTTGAAGATAATCTCAGGATGTTTGGCAGTGTGAAAGAAATCCTCCGCCTTCAAATGCTGGGTGAGCTTATCGACATGCGTCCATAGGCTGTCGGTTTTCGCTGTGATCTCCAGCCGGCTGTTCTCCGGCTTCGCCTCGTCGAAAACCAACTCGCCTTGGTAATCGAGGATCATGCCGGACATTTGGCTGAGGCCGAAATGGCTCCAGGAGAAGCGGATTTCCGTATGACTCTTGTCGAAAACATAGGTGTCGGGAAGGGCGGCCGTGCTGCTAAAAGCCAGAATGACGACCACAGCGGACGCAGACGCTACGCGCCGGATCGCTGAAAAGCTTTTTCCAATCATGTGTGCTCCAGGATTTGATTTTCGAATGAGTTTGAGACGTCTTGCATCCTGCAGATAGCCATGAGCGCGCCCAATGGCAAGGCCGCTCGCAGCCGTTCACGAGCGGTCAAATTTACGCGAGATTAAGGCTCATGCCGCCATCGACCATGATGCCTTCACCCGTCGTGTAGGCGCTGTCATCGCCCGCCAGAAAAAGCGCGACCTTGGCGACCTCTTCCGGCGTGCCGAAGCGTTTCAGCGGCATTTGCGCCAGTAGCCCTTTAGCAACCTGCGGGTGCTCGGTGTAGCGGCTCGTCATCGCGGTCGGGATAAAGCCGGGGCACATATAATTGACGCGGATGCCATAAGGCGCGAATTCGACGGCGAGCGAGCGCGACAGCCCGGCAATGGCGGCCTTGGCGGTCGAATAGGCGGAAAGCTGGCGCAGATGCTGGCTCGCCATGATCGAGGAAAGATTGACGATCGATGCCCCCTGTGCCGCGGTCAGAAGCGGTAGAGCGGCGCGCGTGACTCGGATCGTGCCCCACAGATGCGGGTTCAGTACGCGCTCCCAATCGGCGTCTTCCATATGGCGGAAATCGGCGCGCATCAGATTGCCCGCATTATTGACGAGAACATGCAGCCGGTCGCTGATGCGACTCACCGCCGCGATCATGGCCTGAACGTCGTCTTCCTTAGTGACGTCCCCCTGTACGAAGGCCGCCTGTCCCCCGCTCGCCGCGATCTCAGCCGCCCCGGCCTCAATGGCCTCGCCATTCAAATCGGCAAACACCACATGCGCTCCCTCCGCCGCGAACAGCTTTGCCATGGCAAGGCCAAGCCCGCCGCCAGCGCCTGTGATCAGCGCGATCTTGTCTGCCAAACGCCCCAATGTCGTCTCCAAATGTTCGAATACGTCGGCGAGGTTTGGCACCGAAAGCGGCGCGATGTCAATTCGTGAGGGCAATCATGGGCTTTGGGTGAGGCTGGCATTTACGATTATTTTTCGGAAGGGGAAATGGATGTTTGGCTGGCGAATTGCCCGCATCCGATTGGACGCGCGTTGCTCTAGTAAAATCAATATCTTAGTGTCCCTTAAGATTCTGAAATTCGCTACGGAACGTGCTGCAAAAATGAGGCGTATTTCAAATTCACCACACTAGGGCACTGACGCATTCACATAGTTCATGCGCAAGCGCCCTAGCTCTTTGTTTATGCATCAATTTTACCAAACTCCGGCGTAGCCTCCGTTTGGATCGATGCACTAGCCAGGCCGCCTATCATGGCCTATAACAGGCGTTAATTTCGCTTGCGGGCCCAGGTCTATAAGCTGCCCGCTAAGGACTCAGTCCTGGAGCATCGGACCGAAAAGCATGCCCCCGTGAAGACGGGGGTGCGTAGCGGTTTTCGGATAAATCCGATGCCAAAACAAACATATAGAGCGTCACAGCCGGTTCCAGTTGAAGATCCGGCGCTCTAGTGAGGAGCGTATCTCATGATCAGCGCGTGGAAACCGGATAGCTGGCGCGCAAAGCCGATCGAGCAGAGCCCGATTTACACAAATGCAGCCGCCTTAAAAGCGGTCGAAGACGAACTTTCGACCTTCCCGCCACTGGTTTTTGCAGGTGAGGCGCGCGAGCTCAAGCATGAGCTGGCGGAAGTGGCTCATGGCCGGGCCTTCCTTTTGCAAGGCGGCGACTGCGCGGAGAGCTTCGCCGAACATCATGCCGATACGATCCGCGATTTTTTCCG
>CAZMAC010000547.1:0-2455 GCA_964564085.1 uncultured Hyphomicrobiaceae bacterium | reverse complement strand
CCACAAGTAAATCTACAAAATACCAATCACGAGTGGGCACTCTTTACAAAGACCAGGCTCCAGTAATACCTGGCTAAGGGTTTTCAAACTTTACGCAACAAACGCAACGCTTACTCAAATCAACAAACACAAATAACAAATTCAATATAACGGCTAATGTAGCTTCCTATTTTGAAGTGGGTGCCGCGCGCCTGCTTTCAAGGTCTTTGTATCGGCAATCGCACCATCTCCATTCAATTTTTTTACCAGCATCTCCAGAACCAGGGAGTGCATCTTTTTTTCAGGTTCGTCCTGAGGCGGATTATCTGCAAGGAGCCTCAGAATGTGCTGAGATTCGACCATTTCAATCCAATATCGCTTGTTACCGCGTTAGTGATCTTTTTGCCTCTCCGTTATGTCCAAACTAAGGCTTCAATGTTAAATTTTCTTGACACTGACTCGAACACCACATTTTTCCGCTAATTATCCACAATGAATGCACGCGTCAAGTGCAATTTGCCTCCGGATCGCTCTCCTTTCCTGTGCACCATTCTCTGCAACGGCTCTGGCTCCCCTTCGAATCGCCTAATCTTTCCTAGGCTTAATGAGACGAGGGATTTCGATCATGGCGGATTTCGCAACACATCTCGGCTGGGGAGCAATCGGGGCCGGCTTTGCCGCCTCGGCAACGTTTGCGGCGGATATCGTTCCTGCCGGTGATTTGCTCACGCTGACCTTAGCCGGAATTGTCGGAAGCGTTCTGCCCGATATCGATCTTGAAAAAGCTGTCCCCTCGCGTCTTCTCTTTACCGGGCTCGGTTTCCTGCTCGCTTTTGTGGTGCTTTTCAATTTCAAGAAGACGTATTCGATCAGCGAGCTCTGGATCATCTGGCTTGGCGTTTTTGCCTCGATCCGTTACGGTGCCTACAACATTTTCCACCATAGCGCCGTGCATCGCGGGATATTCCACTCTCTCCTGGCAGGCCTGTTTTTCATGGTCGTTACAGCGGTGATCGTTGCTCATGCTTTGGGCCGCGATGCTGTCGTCGCGTGGATGGCAGGACTTTTCGTGTTTCTCGGCTATGTGATCCATCTGGTGCTCGATGAAGTTTACTCTGTCGACTTCACCGGGGCGCGGATCAAAAAGTCCTTCGGGAGCGCGTTGAAATTTTTCGAGCGCCGTTCGCCGAATTCATCGCTGATCATGGCTGGCGCGCTGGTTGCCGCGTTCCTGATCGCGCCGCCGTCAGCCGAATTCCGTAACATTATGGAGCCGTCAAAGGTCACGCAATTTTTCAAGGAACGCATGTTTCCGCAAAATGGATGGTTTCAGTCGCGAATGATGAATACGGCCTCAACACCACAAGACCGGCACACAGCAGTTGCGGGCGCACATCGTGATCACCACACGGAATGATAGCCACAACATTTGCGTAGACCCATAACGATCCAAATCGGCAGACGGAAAAAAGCCGCGGGTTTAATCCCGCGGCTCTTGTTCTTCTTGAATTTTCGGGTGCAGTTCGACTCTTGGCTAAAGCATTCCAAAAATCATCGCTGCCAGGAAGCCGAATGCCAGGACAGTTGCAAGCATTTTCCAACTGGCACTAAGTCCCATCGTTTACCTCCCAAATTGGGGCCGATGCGTTGCCTTTCCGAGTCATGTAAAGCCGAGACCATAAAGCCTTGAGGAAATTTTTGGTTATTCGGAAAACAGCAAACGCAATCAGCCAAAGCTGAGTTTCGGATGTTAAGTTTTTCTATTAGGCCTTTGCAAGAAAAAATTATCATGCGCTGCAATATTGCGATGCACAAAAATTGGTTGTTCTAATATTGCAGCTGAATGCTTTGTTCAATTCTTCATCTTTAACAGAAGAATAACAGGTCTTAGATTTGAAACACCAGTAGCAAAAATAGCTATGCAAACGGCTTGATTGGAGCATTCCGTTCCTGCCAAGGTAACCACAGGATAAAGCGCAAGGACCCAGCCCATGACCTCATTTGACGCCCTGCTCATTTCGAAATCCGATGAAGGACAAAATGTTGAGTGGACTTCATTAAATGAAGCAGATCTCATGGAGGGCGACCTTACCCTTCGGGTTACGCATTCGACGATCAACTATAAGGACGGTCTTGCGATAACCGGCAAGGCGCCCGTTGTCCGCCGCTGGCCGATGATCCCCGGTGTCGATATGGCCGGCACGGTCGTGCAGTCATCAAGTCCCGAGTTTAAGGAGGGCGACGAAGTCTTTGCCAATGGCTGCGGTCTGGGCGAGGCGCATTATGGCGGCTATGCGCAAATGGCGCGCGTAAACAGCAACTGGCTGCTTCATGTACCGGACGGGCTGACCCGGACAGATTGCATGGCTGTCGGTACGGCGGGTTTCACAGCCATGCTTTGTGTTCTGGCGCTTGAAGCGCATGACGTCCGGCCGGAGAGTGGCCCTATCATCGTCACAGGGGCGGCCGGTGGTGT
>CAZMAC010000546.1:0-2463 GCA_964564085.1 uncultured Hyphomicrobiaceae bacterium | reverse complement strand
CGGCTACGGACTCGCTCTTTCTGGCCGCTTGAGCTTTGAGTCGATCAATCAGGTCTGTGGCTGGACGTGTCAGCAGCAAAAGCTAGTGGTTCGATTCAAACATTTGATACCCATTTGCGGCAAACCTCGTTTTCAAATGTTTGAATCGAACCACTAGACATTCCCGGATGAGACGCCTTGCCGATCTCATGAGGTATCGATCCGGATTACGGTGGGCGGTGCTGCGCTGGTGGGCGGCATGAAGCGGGCTTCGACGATCGGAGTGACGCGCATCCGGCCGCCACAACAGGGTATGGGGAAAAGCGCGGTTCTGGTGACGCCGCGCCGCCAGCATCGCAAGGCTCCGGCTCAGGAACAGCAATACCGAGCAGTTCGCGCATCAGGGAAAAATTGGCGGCGCGGTTGCCATTGGCGAGCAGGCCATAATGCCGGATGCGGTGCAGCCCTTTGGGCAGCACGTGCATCAGGAAGCGGCGGATAAACCCGGATGTATCCAGCATCATGGTCGTATAGCGCCCTGGCCCATCGACCCGGTAATCCTTGACCCTGAAAGTGACGCTATCCGCATCGGCACGGCCCAACGAGGGTTTTGGTGCTGCGCTATCGGAATCCCGGCAAAAACAGCAATCCGAATAAAGCAGCGTCGCCTGCCAGGCACCTGCCTGATACCGTCTCTCAATCAATCACCCTACGCGGCCTTCTCAACATGACGGCCTGCGACCGCTGCCGATGCGCGGGGCAGAGCGTGAACAGAGCGCAAAATTATGGCTCGATGCTGTTACAGTAAAAGACAAGCGTTTTCATAAAGGATACAATAACGGCCGTTGTAGGCATGGCCCCCGATTGGCGCTTTCGATGGCGGCAACAGGACGCCGAAATGTGCCAAAGGGGATCTGACAAGACCTTGTTAGACGAAGGGAGGAAAGCATGAATAAAGTCGCGATCGTCACAGGCGGAAGCCGAGGGATCGGCCGGGCCATTTCGGAAGCGCTGAAAGCGGCCGGGTATAATGTGGCGGCAAATTATGCCGGGAATGACGAAGCTGCGAATGCATTCAAACAGGAAACCGGCATACCGGTCTATAAATGGTCGGTCGCGGAGTATGACGAATGCGCCAATGGCATCAAGCAGGTCGAAGCTGACCTCGGGCCGGTCGAGATCCTCGTCAATAATGCCGGTATCACGCGCGACGCCATGTTCCACAGACTGACGAAAGACCAGTGGGACGCGGTCATCTCCACCAACCTCAACGGCCTGTTCAATATGACCCACAATGTCTGGCCGGGGATGCGCGAACGCGGCTTCGGGCGAATTATCAATATCTCCTCGATTAACGGGCAAAAGGGCCAGGCCGGTCAGGTCAACTATTCCGCGGCCAAGGCCGGTGACATCGGCTTCACCAAAGCGCTCGCACAAGAGGGTGCGTTCAAAGGCATCACTGTCAATGCGATCTGTCCAGGGTATATTGGAACCGAGATGGTGCGCGCGATCGACGAGAAAGTGCTGAATGAAAAGATCATCCCGCAAATCCCGATTGGCCGTCTCGGCGAGCCGGAGGAGATCGCGCGTTGCGTCGTCTTCCTGGCCTCGGACGATGCCGGCTTCATCACGGGCTCGACGATGACGGCAAATGGCGGGCAATATCTGGTATAGAGTATCGACAGCGAAAGCCTATCCCTGCCCGGCCCGGCGGGGATAAGTTTTGCCTTATAATCATGCGTAAACAATAAGCTGACGATTTTTGATCGTTTCTATATGAGAGGATCATAATATGGCCGCAGAATGAGACGGCTGCCGGGAGGGTTTGCGAATGCCAGAAGAAACACGCGACATCGATCCGATCGAAACGCGGGAATGGCTTGATTCCATCGAGGACGTCATCGACAAGGATGGCGGCGAGCGCGCCCATTTCATTCTCGACAAGGTGGTGGAGACGGCCAGAACGCGCGGCACGGCTTTGCCTTTCGGCGCCACCACGCCTTACCGCAATACGATCCCGGTCGATCAGCAGGAACCCTTTCCCGCCGATGTCGAGCTTGAATGGCGTATCCGGACGATAAATCGCTGGAACGCCATGGCGACCGTCGTACGCCGGAATAAGGTGAGCTCGGAATATGGTGGCCACATCGCCTCTTTTGCGTCATCGGCTGTGCTCTACGATATCGGTCTCAATCATTTCTGGCGCACACGGACCGACGAGCATGGCGGTGACCTTGTTTTCTTCCAGGGACATGCCGTCCCCGGAATTTACGCCCGCGCCTTCATGGAAGGCCGCATCACGCCGGAGCAACTCGACAATTTCCGCGCCGAGACCGGCGGCAAAGGATTGTCAAGCTATCCCCACCCCTGGCTGATGCCGGATTTCTGGCAATTCCCGACCGTGTCCATGGGGCTGGGGCCGATCATGGCCGTTTATCACGCCCGATTCCTCCGCTACCTCGAAGACCGGGGGCTGAAGAAACG
>CAZMAC010000545.1:0-2479 GCA_964564085.1 uncultured Hyphomicrobiaceae bacterium | reverse complement strand
GCGGCCAGGCCGGTTTCAGCCGGGCGCTCAAGGATTATGTCGGCGACATGCCGTTATTGTCCAATTTTGGTGCAGCGCAGCTCGCCAGCCCGGATGGTGTCGAGACGGCGCGCCGCGTGGTCGACATGATCGGCGCCGATGCGCTGATTATTCATCTCAATCCGTTGCAGGAAGCGGTCCAGCATGGTGGCGATCGGAATTGGTCGGGGCTGCTCTCCCGTCTTGAGCAGCTCGCCCGCGCCTCCCATGTTCCTGTCATCGTCAAGGAAGTCGGTTTCGGGATTTCCGCCCCGGTTGCCAAACAACTCTGGAATGCCGGTGTACGGATCATCGATGTAGCGGGCGCGGGCGGCACGAGTTGGGCGGCTGTCGAGGCGGGCCGTGCGCCGAATGAACGGCTGCGGGCCATTGCCGAGACATTCCGCGAATGGGGCATCCCGACGGCGCGCGCACTGGCCGAGGCCCGCAAGGCTTGCCCGGAGGCCACGATCATTGCATCGGGCGGAATCAAGAGCGGACTTGATGCGGCGAAAGCGATAAGGCTTGGCGCCGATCTCGCCGGTCAGGCGGCGGGCGTCCTTCGCGCCGCGCTCGACAGTGTGGACGCTGTCGTAAACCATTTTGAAGACCGGATCGAGGAGTTGCGCATTGCCTGCTTTTGCACCGGCAGCCCGACCTTGAAGCATCTGCGCAGCGCCGCAATTCTGGAATGATGAGGAACTTTATCTAATGTTGAAAACGCTGACGAATGAAACCGTTCCCGCTTTTTCCGGCGGCAGTAGCCAGCACGCCGTGATTATCGGTGGCGGGCTTGGGGGAATGGCCGCCGCCCTCCGGCTTCGCGCCAAAGGCTACCGCGTCACCTTGTTCGAGCGCGCGCCCATGCTCGGCGGGCGGGCGCAGGTGTTTATAAAAGACGGGTTTCGCTACGATGCAGGACCAACAGTCATCACAGCGCATTTTCTGTTTGAGGAGCTGTTCGAACTGTTCGGTCGCCGGATGGAAGATTATGTCACGCTCGTTCCGCTCGATCCCTGGTACCGTTTCCGCTTTCCCGACGGCGACACATTCGATTATGGCGGCACGGTCGAGGACACGCTTGCCGAAATCCGCCGCTTCAATCCGGATGACTGCAACGGCTATCTCCGGCTGCTCAAACATTCCGAGCAGCTTTTCAATCGCGGCTTTACCGGCCTGGCCGATCAGCCCTTCCACAATCTCGGGACCATGCTTCGTCAGGTGCCCGCTCTTGCAACGCTCGGCAGCCACCGCAGCGTCTGGCAGATGATCTCGAAATATCTGAAAAGCCCTAAGCTCCGTGAGGCTTTTTCCATTCAGCCGCTGCTTGTCGGCGGCAGTCCTTTCGACACGACCAGCATTTATGGCCTCATCCATTATCTGGAGCGCAAATGGGGCGTCTATTTCGCCATGGGCGGCACCGGAGCCATGGTGGCCGGGATCGGGCGGCTGATGGAGGAAGTCGGTATCGAAATACGGTTGAACGAGACGGTCGATCGCGTCACATTGGATGGCAGTCAGGTCACCGGCGTTACGCTTGAAAATGGCGCAAACATTCCGGCCAGCATCGTCGTCTCCAATGCCGATCCGATGCACCTCTTCACTGAGATGCTCCCGACCGAAAAGCTGAGCAGTCTGGCGAAGCTGAAAATGCGGACAGCGCGGCTTTCGATGGGGCTTTATCTGCTTTATTTCGGCACGCGGCGTCAGTATCCGGATGTCGCCCATCATACGATCTGGCTTGGCGAGCGTTTCAAAGGCCTGCTGGATGACATTTTCAAGCGCGGCAAGCTCGCGGACGATTTCTCGCTCTATATCCACCGACCCACGGCGACCGATCCGAGCTTTGCGCCGGAAGGCTGCGACAGCTTCTATGCGCTTTGCCCGGTGCCGAACCTGAACACCGAGCTCGACTGGAGCGTGGAAGGCCCGCGTCTGCGCGATAAGATCGTCGATGCGCTGGGCAGCACGATCCTGCCCGGCCTTCGCGAGACGATCACCGCCGAACTTGCTTTGACGCCCGCCGATTTCAAGCAGAACTATCTGAGCTATCGGGGAAGCGGTTTCTCAATCGCGCCTTATTTCACGCAAAGCGCCTGGTTCCGCTTTCATAACCGCGCTGAAGGCATCAAAGGGCTCTATCTGACTGGAGCGGGCACGCATCCGGGGGCAGGCATGCCGGGCGTTTTATGTTCCGCCAAGGTGATCGATAAGCTGATCCCGGCCGCCGTCGAAGGACGGTAGATTAAAAGCGCAGATCATCCCGTTCCCGCGCGACGAATTTCGCTGCATCGGGAATGCGTGTCAGCCGCGCAACGGCATCAATGCAAGCGATGAGCGCCTCGCTCTCGGTATAAACCGGATTATGCGTGCCTGTTTTCGCCATGAATTCCACCACGCAAAACCGGCATTCACGCAAGGCGGCCAAAAGCGGCTTGTAGTCGAAATCCTGCGGAGACGG
>CAZMAC010000544.1:0-2491 GCA_964564085.1 uncultured Hyphomicrobiaceae bacterium | reverse complement strand
CCGCCTCAATCCAATTGTTCAATAAAACACCCTAGCGATAGCGGCCATTATTCGAGGAGTAAATGGATCATTTACCTTCCTTCTGCATCATTTTCGTAAGCTATCATTTGTCACACATTGTTGGGAATAAAGCGTCTCTCAGCGCCGTTACCTTGCTTGATCGGCAAATGATTTGCTAAGGTCTGTTAACGATTCGAGATGTAATCGGTCGCCTGCGGTTGTCCGGTGTATTGAGTAATTCTTCCGCATATTGATCGCGACCCCAACGGGGCCTCCTTTTTTAATGGAGAAGTTGAAACGCATTCTGTTGCCACTTGCGCTTGTGGGCCCGTGTCTGCTGAGCGCCCCTGTGCTTGCCCAGGATGAAGAAGGCAATATTCTGGAAACGATCCAGAGCTGGTGGTCCGGCAAGCCCCCCAAGCCCATTGCCTTCGATACAAAGCTGTCCGTTACAAACGATCCCGACGACCTTGAAGACAAACTCGAAGACGCCTCTATACTCGCGGCCGAAAGCAATAGCGGGGCCGCCAGCGTTGCAAATCTCCTGGCGCTCGCACGCCAGGAACCGGCCAGACTGACCGCCGCGCTTTACAGGCAAGGCTATTATTCCGGGCGCATCGAGGTTCGTATCGGCGGACAGATCATCGATGAGAGCGTGCGCGATTTGACGCTCCCGCAAGGCGGTCCGGCTCAAGTAACGATCCAGGTCGAGCCGGGGCCGCTTTTTCGTTTCGGCGAAATCGCGATTATCTACCGCGGCAAATCCGCGCCCGATAATGGCGGCGTGAACGAGATTGCTGCAGAGGCGGGGCTGTCGCCCGGCGCACCGGCAAAGTCCGCCGCAATCGTGAAAACAACGAAAGCGATCGTCGGATATTGGAAGGATCGCGGCCATGCCTTCGCGAAAATTAGGGCGCGCGATGTGACGGCCGATCATGAGGCCCGCACGGTCAATGTCGCCTTCGCGATCGATCCTGGCCCGCCGGTGCAATTCGGCGAAGTCACGGTCAAAGGCGCAGGGCGCTTCCAGACCGAGCTTTTGCATAGCCGGGCCAGTATTCCGGTCGGCGAAGACTATTCGCCCAAAAAGGTGAAAGCCGCGCATAAACGCCTGACCAAGCTCAGCGGCCTTCGGGGCGTCCGGATCATTGAAGGCGACGCCCCCGACGCCAATGGCCGGATCCCGATCATTATCGAAGTGAGCGAACGCAAAGCGCGCTATATCGGCGCAAATGCCGCACTGTCGACCGTCGACGGCGCGGAGATCGGCGCCTATTGGGGACACCGGAATATTTTCGGGAATGGCGAAAATCTGCGGGTTGAAGGAACCGTGTCCAATCTCGGCAGCGAAGCGGTTGACGGCCTCGAATATGAAGCAAAGATCAGCCTGACGCGCCCGAGCATTGCCAGCGCCTATACCGACTACAAAGCCGTCCTGGCCTATAAGCATGAAGAGCCGGACAGCTATGAAAGCGACGAGGCTACGATCTCTTATGGCATTATTCACCAGTTCAGTCCCGAATTGAGCGGCGAACTCGCGCTCAAGGGAAGCTGGATCGATATTGACGAGGATGTGTTCGGCGAAAGCGAATTTCTCCTGATCAGCCTGCCGGGCGAGTTGACTTACGACGCACGCGACAACCTGCTCGATCCTAAACAGGGCTGGCGCGGAAACCTCCTGGCCGAACCCGCCTATGACTTCGAAAATTCAACCGCTTTCGTAAAATCCTACGGGCAGGTCGCCGCCTATACTGAGGTGAGCAAAACGCCTTCGGTCGTCGCTGCGGCCCGGTTCGGTGCGGGCACGATTGCCGGCGCCGATCAGGACGATGTGCCTGCCACATCCCGCTTTCTGGCAGGTGGCGGAGGATCGGTGCGCGGCTTTGCTTATCGGACCGTCGGGCCGGAATTGGATGATGAGATCGTTGCTGGTCTGAGTATCGTCGAAGCCTCGGCTGAGCTGCGGGTCAAGGTCACCGAAACGTTCGGCGTTGTGCCGTTTGTCGATGCCGCCTTCGTTACCAGCGACAGTTTCTTCAGCGGCGACAATGAGACCGCGCTCGGCGTCGGGCTGGGCCTGCGCTACTACACCAGCATCGGCCCGATCCGGCTCGATGTCGCCACACCGATTAACAAGCTCGATGGTGAGCCTGAAGTTGTATTCTATGTGGGGCTGGGCCAGGCGTTCTGATGAAGAAGCCGCGTCACTTCATTGCTGCATTTTTTGCCAGCTGTCTTGTTGCGTTTTTCCTGACGCTCTTCGCGCTGGCCGCGACCGGGCCTGGCCAACGCATGATCCTGCAGATCGCCGAATGGGGTGCATCTTCGGATGATGTTTCCCTCAAGATAAGCGGGCTTGAAGGCTCGCTCTTTTCGCAAGGGCGGATTGCGAGCCTGTCGGTCTCGGATCGCGAAGGCCCCTGGGTTGAAATCGAGAATGTCAGTTTTTCCTGGAGCCCCTGGGCGCTTCTCGGCGGCGCACTGGAAGTTG
>CAZMAC010000543.1:0-2495 GCA_964564085.1 uncultured Hyphomicrobiaceae bacterium | reverse complement strand
AAGTTCACAATCTTCTGGCCTGGGAACGTCATCTCGAAACGCTTCTCGCGATGAAGGCTGAGGGAAAGCTGCGCTATGTCGGGATTACGACATCGCATGGCCGCCGTCACGGCGATCTCGAACAGATTATGAAAACGCAAGCCATCGATTTCGTGCAAGTGACCTATAATTTGCGTGATCGCGAGGTTGAGCCCCGGCTTTTGCCTCTCGCCAAGGAGCGCGGCATAGCGGTCATCGTCAACCGTCCCTTCCGCCGCGGTCAATTGGTTGATCGTGTGAAAAATTATCCGCTGCCCGATTGGGCCGGTGAGACAGGCGCAGCGAGCTGGCCGCAATTTCTCTTGAAATTCATCATCTCTCATCCGGCTGTAACCTGCGCCATTCCGGCAACGAGCCGCGTTGACCATGTGCAGGAAAATTTACAGGCAGCGATGGAGCCTTTGCCAGACAAAGCGCTGCGCCAGCGTATGATCGCCTATTTCGAGCAGCTTTAAATGTCGGAATGGTGGAAATACGCGCCGTCCGACTTTCTGCTATTTTCCCCGCGAGTCTATTACCGCCTCTTTGAGTTGAATAATGAGGCGCTCTGGCCTTTGCAGCTCCTGATTGCCGCGCTGGCTGTCGCTATCCTTTACATCGTGACCGTGCGCGTGCGGGTGGGTGAGCGTTTCATCCCTATTTGTCTTGGCGTGATCTGGCTGTGGGTCGGCTGGTCCTTTCTGTGGGAGCGATATGCAACGATCAACTGGGCTATCGTCTATGTCTTGCCGCTCTTCGTTCTCGAAGCGCTTCTACTGATCGCAATCGGCCTTTTAGGCCGGGGCCTAACGCGGCCGACATCCCACATGACCGTCAGAATATCCTTATACGGATTGCTGTTGTTTTCGCTTTTCGGCTATCCGCTGATCGCTCCGCTCATGGGACGCGATTGGGCTTCGGCGGAAATATTCGGCATCTCGCCCGATCCGACGGCCGTTGCCACGCTAGTCATGCTGGCTCTCGGTCAGGGCCGCGTGAGAGCGGTTGCGATGATAATCCCGGCAATCTGGTGCGTCATAACGGGTGTGACGCTTTGGACAATGGAGGCCGGTGATTTCTTCGTCGCGCCACTCTGCGCATTCGCCGCAATCAATCTGGCTGTCGCGCGCCGACTGTCCTGAAAATGCGGATAAAAATTCATTCCAACGGGATTTTCCCTCTCGGCGATGGTCACTTTATTTGCCTGAAGACGCAATAATAGGCACGTTTATTGCATGGCTTATATTCATAGACATCGGCGCGACGACGATGCACGATTTGATATGGAGGCATGGAATATATGCTGAAGGTCTTGATCTTGGTGTGTGCTGCGGGCCTGTCGCCGTCAGATTGCGGGATCGACAATGCGCTTGATGTTTACTATCCCCCAGCAGAGTCGAGTGAACTGATGTGCGGCTTCTATGGGCAAGCCTATCTTGCGCAAACCTCGCTCGCCAAGCGCGGCCCAGGCGAATATTTGAAGATTACGTGCAGTCCTATAGTCCAGTGACAGGAATTCATGCAACTTTGATCTGAAGAAGCGCGCCTGTCGGATCGGCTCCGGATTCCTCTAATTGCGAAGTTTTCTAATCCGGCCGAATGGTGCCCATGGCGAGCGCTTTCTCCTTGGGCGTGGGTAAGGATTTGATCTTTTGTGCGCGCAGGAATAGTTCGTTGACTTCATTAGAACTCAAAACGTTGCCAGCAGCGGCGCGGGCTTTTTCCGGTTTTCCCGCGATCAGCATTGCCGTTATCAGATTGCGCCTGTGGTAATCCTGCAGCCCGTCCGCTTTTAAAATTTTGGTTGTAAGCGTCTGGGCACGCTCATACTGGCCGACAAGGGCGGATGCCAGTGCCAGATTGCTGGCAAAGTCGATATTCGCGTTTTCCAGCTTATGCGCTTCTTCGAAAGAGGCGAGGGCGTTACTTGGCTGGCCCATAAGCATATGCGCAACGCCCAACCGGTCATACGCCGCAGCCGATTTTGTCAATGAAGTGGCTTTTGTGAGGATCGGCAAAGCCTCTTTGAGTTCGCCCCGTGCGATGTACAGACCGCCCAGGCCATAATGGGCAGGGCCATAGTCGGGGTCTATCGAAACCGCAGCCTGATAGGCTTGGAAAGCGTATTCCCTTCTGCCAAGTTTCGCATAAGCATCGCCAAGTTTGGAATGAGCTCTCGGCCCGGCATCGGGTTTTCTGGCGGCCTGCTCGTAAACGGGGATCGCTGTTTTGACGGAGCCGCGCGCTTCGATCGACTCGGCAAGTTTCAGAAGTCTTTCTTCAGAATTCTCAACCGGTTTCGGTTCAGAGGGCTTCGGCGGGGGAGATGTCAGGCTGCTCGCCCCGGAAAGTTGCTGCACCGATGGGAGCCCGGCACACCCGGTTAGAAGCAGAACCGAAAGAAGAAAGCCGTAATTATGGTAATGCCGAAATATTTCCATAACATTCCTATTGTCTCGTAGACTTCTAATTCCACA
>CAZMAC010000542.1:0-2503 GCA_964564085.1 uncultured Hyphomicrobiaceae bacterium | reverse complement strand
AACGCTGCGTCCGGTACGTTTATGTGTGACCTTCACACGCGTCCCAAATGGCAATGAGCGATGTGCGGCTGTAACACCGTCAGGCTTGTACCGCTCGCCATTCGCCGTGCGCGACCCTTCGTGATACCACGAAGCGGTACCGCATTGAGCAAGAGCAGGCGTTTGCAACATCGCGACTCCGGCACATGCGAAGGCACAGACACGGAACGCTTTGCTTCTGATCATTTTCAACTTTCCCTTGTTGTTTTCGATCACGCGACCGTAAATCGGGAAAATATGGCAAGAATCGGACATATTCCACAAATAGCAGCTATGCTATCAATGCATAGTCAAGCGCGTTAATGAGGTATTTTTTCGAGACTTAGGCAGGAGATAATTTTAACCTAGTATATTGAAATCATTGATCTAATGGCGACCATTGAGCAGGTTCGGTGTCTTCCGCCCGAGCCTCTTTACGCTCCTGTTCATAATCATTTTTAAGTATTTGACCGATGCGTAGAAGCACCCTGTCCACATTCAATCCGCTAACAGCGGATATGAGAAGCGGTTTTTTCCGGCAGGCTTTTTTGAGCTTTTCGGCCTGTGCGTCCGCCTCATCCGGCGAAACGCTGTCGCATTTCGACAAAGCGACAATCTCTCTCTTTTTATCGAGCCCGGCGCCATAAGCGCGCATTTCGCGGCGCACCGTGCGGTAGGCCGCCGCAACATCTTCCTCATTCACATCGACCAGATGCAGAACGACCCGGCAGCGCTCAATATGTCCGAGAAAACGGTCGCCAATCCCCGCCCCCTCATGCGCGCCTTCGATAAGGCCTGGAATATCGGCAAGTACGAAATCGACGTCACCGATTTTGACGACGCCAAGCTCGGGATAAAGGGTCGTAAACGGATAATCGGCGATCTTGGGCTTGGCCGCACTGACCGAGGCGAGAAACGTTGATTTGCCCGAATTCGGCAGCCCGACGATCCCGGCATCGGCAATCAGCTTGAGCCGTAGCCAGATCGTCATTTCGATACCATCCTGACCGGGATTGGCATGGCGCGGCGCCTGATTCGTTGAGGATTTGAAGCGCGCATTCCCGAAACCGCCATTTCCGCCTTCAGCCAGCAAAACGCGCTGGCCCGGCTCGGTGAGGTCAGCGAGCAGCGTTTCATTGTCTTCGGCGAAAATCTGCGTCCCCGGCGGCACTTTCAACGTCACATCCTTGCCGCCAGCGCCGGTGCGGTTCTTACCCATGCCGTGTTCGCCGCGCCCGGCCTTGTAGTGCTGCTGATAGCGGAAATCGATCAGCGTATTGAGATTGGCGACACATTCGGCCCAGACATCGCCCCCCTTGCCACCATCGCCGCCATTCGGCCCGCCAAATTCGATGAACTTCTCCCGCCGGAAGGAAACACAGCCATTGCCGCCATTGCCGGAGCGGATATAGACCTTGGCCTGATCGAGAAATTTCATGGCTGGATGCCTTTAAGCGCTGAAAAACTGAATTCGATCGATGTAATGTTGTTACATATTTGCTAAACGCATAAGCTCGCAAAGCCAAACATCGGGATAAGCGGGCATGTGTCAAGCAGAGGCGATCGCTTTACTAAGCGGCATTCACGAAACGCTGGTCGCACAGACCGACCTCTCGCCCGATAATCGCCGGGTCAATCAATGCCTCACCCGTCTCGTGACGACGCTGCAGGCCTGGCAAGCCGCCGATTTCGGGTATGACCTCGCCGAACATTCTGATGCTGCGTCAATCGCGCGCGAGTTGCCGAGTCTTTGCGGAAAAGCCGAATGCGAAATGGAAAAATGGTGGGCGCGGCGGATCTTGGCAAGCGATTGTCCGGGCGCGCAGGCCTTGGCGGCGTTTTGGTATCTCGATCATTATCAAGCGCTATGCCGGACTGAACTCTCTCTGATGGAGGAAACGGGGAGCGGGGCATTTGTATTCCTTGGGAGCGGTGCGCTTCCCCTCACGGCGATTCTGTTGGCAAAAGACTTGGCGGAAGCGCGCATTACCTGCATCGACTGCGACGGCGAAGCGTGCGAGCTTGCAGAGCAACTCATTTTACGGCTCGGGCTATCTCAGCATGTGCAGATTTGCGAAGGCGACGCGCTATCCTACAGCGCAAGTGACGACGAGACGGTGATCTGCGCCAGCCTGCTCGACGCGCCCGGTCTGTTTGAGCATCTGCATCGCGGCCGGACGCAAAGGGTGCTCGTTCGCGACGCTGAGGGGCCTTATCGGTTTTGCTATCGTCCTGCACGCCTGCCCGGGGCAGAATACCGCCAACGCGCAAAGTCCGGGCTTAGTCCGCTGCGAATCAATACCAGCCGATATTTCGAACGTGTCACGCTTGGTTAGAGCGCATTCCGAGAAGTGGGAACCGGTTCTCGGATAAATCCGATGCTAGAACAATTGCATCAGGCCCCAGCCAGCGGCGATAAACAGTGCGATAATGAGCAGGATCGGCACCAGCGGGTGGATGTTGTTCAACAGCCGCATCACATTGC
>CAZMAC010000541.1:0-2503 GCA_964564085.1 uncultured Hyphomicrobiaceae bacterium | reverse complement strand
GCGCGCTAAATCCAATTTTTCTGTTTATGGAACATGGGTTAGACTGAGTCATTGCAATTTATACAATGGCTTAAGCAACAAATCGTCATAATCGTAAATGGCGGACATTGAACGAAACGCAAGCTTCTAAGACGAGGTGAGGATGGCGGCATCTGCAAGTGGAGAAGCGCAAGCTTTGAAGCCAGATTTCATACCGGCTGATTCTGAAATGGATGCATTGACGACTTTAAAGCAATTGGCCGAAAGCCGCGTGGCAATCGAGGGTGTCTGGCCTGAGATCGATGGCGGACGTTTTCCTGTAAAGCAGGTTGTCGGCGATGCGCTGAGCGTTGAGGCCGATATTTTTGCCGACGGTCATGACAAGATCGACGCCGCATTGCTTTTCAAACCAGCCTCCGATGCGGAATGGCGCGAAACGCCCATGGCGTTTTTCGACAATGACCGCTGGCGCGGCACGTTCAAGCTGGAGCAAAACACCACTTATCTTTATACAGTCATCGCCTGGCGCGATTTGTTCGCCTCCTGTCGCAATGAGGTGAATAAAAAGCGCGCAGCGAGTCAATCCGTTTCGCTTGAGTTGACCGAAGGCAAATTGCGAAATCAAACGGGGTGTTGAGTGAACGCACAGCCGGCACAAAGTGATATTGACGCAATTGTATGCGCGCGACATGGCGATCCGTTCGCTGTGCTCGGACCGCACCGGGCGGCCGATGGCAGGATCGCACTGCGCGTTTTCGCACCGGACACCGATCGGGTCGAGGCAATCGACTGGGCGGGCGGCGCAGTCCTGGCGGCGCTTGAGAAACTGCATGGCGACGGTTTTTATGCGGGCAGTCTGCCTGACGAGGCACGAACGAAAGGCTACAAGCTCCGGCTTCACCAAGGCGAGCATCGCTGGGAAATTGACGACCCCTATCGCTTCCAGACCTATCTGGGCGAAATGGATGCCTATCTGATGTCGGAGGGCACGCACCGCGATCTCTATCAAAAGCTCGGCGCGCATCCCGCTGTCTTCGACGGGGTTGAGGGCGTTGCCTTTGCCGTCTGGGCACCGAATGCGACGCGCGTCAGCGTCATCGGCGATTTCAATGCCTGGGACGGCCGGCGCCACCCGATGCGTAAACGCACCGAGTCCGGTATTTGGGAAATTTTCATTCCTGCTATCGGCAAAGGTGCGCTCTATAAATTCGAGCTGCTCGGGCCGAATGGTGAACTTCTTCCCGCGAAAGCCGATCCGCTCGCTTTCTCGCAGGAAGCCCCGCCCGCAACCGCCTCACGGGTCGAAGGGCTGATCGAGCGCACTTGGACGGATGAAAAATGGCTGGCGCGGCGCGGCGAGACCCAAAATATTTCAGCCCCGATCTCCATTTATGAGGTCCATCTGGGATCATGGCGACGCGGCGAGGACGATGCCTTTTTCGACTATGACCGGCTGAGCCATGAGCTGGTAGATTACGTCAAGGATCTCGGCTTTACCCATATCGAGCTGATGCCGATCAGCGAGCACCCCTTTTCCGGCTCCTGGGGCTATCAGCCGGTCGGACTTTTCGCCCCGACGGCGCGTTTCGGCCCGCCTGAGGCGTTCGCCCGCTTTGTAGAACGTTGTCACGAGGAAGATATCGGCGTCCTGGTCGACTGGGTTCCCGGCCATTTCCCTTCGGACCCTTACGGGCTGGCAAAATTCGACGGTACGGCGCTTTACGAGCACGAAGATCCGCGCCGCGGCTTCCATCCTGACTGGAACACGCTGATCTACAATTTCAGCCGGCGCGAAGTTGCCAATTTCATGGACTCCAATGCGCTGTTCTGGATTGACCGCTATCATGTCGACGGGCTTCGCGTCGATGCTGTCGCCTCGATGCTGTATCTGGATTACAGCCGGCAGGCAGGCGAATGGGTGCCGAATATTCATGGCGGGCGCGAAAATCTGGAAGCGATCGAATTTCTCAAGGGCATGAATACACGCGTCTATGGCGCTTTTCCGAGCGCAATGACCGTTGCGGAAGAGTCCACGGCCTGGCCGCAAGTCTCCCGCCCCGTCGATAGCGGCGGTCTGGGTTTCGGCTATAAATGGAATATGGGCTGGATGCACGACACGCTGTCCTACATGTCGCAGGACCCCATTCATCGCCGCTATCACCATTCGGCGCTCACATTCGGCCTGATCTACGCTTTCAGCGAAAATTTCATTCTGCCGCTTAGCCATGACGAAGTGGTCCACGGCAAGGGCTCGCTGCTTGGTAAAATGCCGGGCGACCGCTGGCAGAAATTTGCCAATCTGCGCGCCTATCTGGCGTTTATGTGGACCCATCCCGGCAAAAAACTGCTGTTCATGGGCGGTGAATTCGGCCAGGAGCGCGAATGGAACCATGACCGTTCGCTTGACTGGCATTTGCTCTCGCACGCCGATCATCGCGGCACGCAGACTCTCGTCCGTGACCTGAACAGGATTTACCGGACGACACCGGCCCTGCATCAGCGCGATTGCGATGCGAGCGGTTTC
>CAZMAC010000540.1:0-2513 GCA_964564085.1 uncultured Hyphomicrobiaceae bacterium | reverse complement strand
CGCGCTGAATACCAAGCCTATGCGGCAAATGTCGGCGTCTACGAGGTTGGCCGCGAGGATTACGCTGAAAAGCAGCTCTTTGCAAACCTTCTTGAGCGGTCAATCCAGACGTACTGGCCGTATTTGCTAGGTGTCGCGCTGGCGTTTCTTCTGGGCCTTTATGCGTTGTTCCGTCTGATCCGAATGGCCTTTTCTCGTCCGGCGCACTGAGCTTGACGCATTGTCCCCGTTCTTCCCAATACCGCTCCGAATTGGGGCGCGGTTTCCTAGCGGTCTACCTGGAGAGATAACATGACCTGGATGATCATGAGCCTCGTCGTTTTGGCCGTTTTGGCGATCCTCACATATGTCTACTTGCCCGCGTTCTTGCGCCTTCTGGGGATACACCGGCATTACACCATCCCCGATTTCGATATGAAGGGCCGGCGGGCGCTGGTCGTCTGCACCAATCATGATCGAATGGATCCCACGAAACGGCGAACCGGTGCCTTCGGATCCGAATTCACCGTTCCCTACTACGCGTTTGTCAACGCGGGCATGGATGTGGACATGGCCTCGCCGAAGGGCGGCGTCATTCCGATCCAGCCCTGGTCGTGGTCCTGGCCCCTGGCAGCGCACGACGACAAGCGCTTCATGGCCGACAAACAAGCGATGCATGATCTCAAGAACTCCAAAGCCATCGCCGATCTTGACCCCAACGACTACGATGTGATCTTTATGGCTGGCGGCTGGGGCGCGGCATATGACCTGATGCAGAGCGAGGACCTGGCCAACTTCGTCACCCGCGCCAATTCGCAGGGCAAGATCCTCGGCTCGGTCTGCCATGGCGCTTTGGGTTTGTGCAGTGCCAAGGGGCTGGACGGTGAACCTTTGGTCAAGGGCCGCCGCGTGACTGGTGTAACCAATAACCAGATCAATACATTCGGCATCGCGATCACGCCCAAGCACCCGGAGGATGAACTGAAGAAGGCCGGAGCGATTTACGAGTGTCAGCACGCTTGGCGCGATCCGTTCGCCACCCACACGACGATCGACGGCAATCTGATCACTGGCCAGAACCAGAACAGTGGTTATGAAACGGCGCATCGGATCCTTGAAAAAATGGCGACCCAAAGAAACCTGTAGTTTCTGGAAAGCGGGCGTCACACTAGACGGAGATGATAGATGTCTTGGATCAAATACGCGCTTGCTGCGGTCATTATCCTAGGCGGGGCCGTATATTTCGGGCTGCCCCCCGCGCTTCAGGCCATGGGCCTGCACCAGCACTATGAAATCCCGAAATTTGACTTGGCGGGAAAGCGTGCGCTCGTCGTAACGACAAGCCACGGTACGCTGGGTGACACTGGCCAAGCCACCGGCGTTGCCGCATCCGAAATGACCATCCCGTACTATGCGTTTCTCGATGCAGGAATGACGGTCGACCTTGCCTCCATCAAGGGCGGCGAGATTCCCGTGGAGCCGATGACAGTACGTTGGCCAATCGCGACCGCCGATGATCGGCGCTTCCTTTCCGATCCTGCCGCCATGAAAAAACTGAAAAATTCGATCCCGATTTCCGAGATCGACGCCAAGGATTACGATGTCATTTTCATGGCCGGCGGCTGGGGCGCATCCTACGACCTGGCGCAGAGCCCGGAACTTGCCGACGTGATCACGAAAGCCAACGCCCAGGGCAAAATCATCGGCTCAGTCTGTCACGGTGCGCTAGGTCTGGTGAATGCGAAAGACGTGGACGGCAGCCCGCTCCTGGAGGGACGCCGCGTCACCGGCGTGACGGATAAGCAGATCAAGGAACTCGGCATCTCGATCACGCCAAAACACCCTGAAACCGAATTGCGCGCAGCTAAAGCCCGTTTCGAAGCACAAACGGCGTGGAGGGATTTCTTGGCCACGCATACCGTCGTCGACGGTAATCTCGTCACCGGCCAGAACCAGAATAGTGGGTACGAAACGTCCCATCGAATTCTGGAACTGCTTGCGGCCAAATAACATGCGCTTTGGGTTCAAAGGTGCGCTTGCGGCGGTGGCACTCGGAGCGATCGCGTTGGCCGCGGGCGCGGTGGCGATCGGTCTTGGCCCGTTGCCTCGGGTTTCAACAGGCGCCAAAACCTGCGCGCTTGATCAGGGCGATCTCGGTCGCTTCGTCGACATCCCCGGCGGCGGATTTGTGAAAGGCGCTCACGCGCACTATCCGGAAGAAGGCCCGCCGCAAAAGGTTTTTGTCTCGCCGTTTCGACTGCAAATCCATGAAGTCACAAACAGCCAGTTCGTCCAATTCGTGGCGGCAACCGGATATGTGACCGAAGCCGAACGAAACCGTGGCTCCGCGCAGTTTGCCGAGAGCGATACACCCAATGTGTTTCTGTCCTGGTGGAAACTCGATGCCGGTGCGACCTGGCGAACGCCTGGGGGCGCAGGCTCTAACCTCGACGGACTGGCCCTGCATCCGGTGGTCCACGTGACCCTCAATGATGCGCGCGCCTATGCGAAGTGGGCGGGCGGACGCATTCCAA
>CAZMAC010000539.1:0-2516 GCA_964564085.1 uncultured Hyphomicrobiaceae bacterium | reverse complement strand
AGACATCCGGTTTCTGTCGGGCAAAAAGCTCAAAATACACGCCAAAGCTTATCTGAAAGATCAACGGGCGCAGCTCATCGAGACGCAGGAAAAGCTTTATGCTGATAATCGCTTTTCGCTTCTGATCCTGTTCCAGGCGATGGATGCGGCCGGTAAGGACGGCACCATCAAACACGTCATGTCCGGCGTCAATCCGCAAGGCTGTCAGGTCTTCAGCTTCAAGCAGCCTTCCATGAAGGAGCTGGACCATAATTTTTTCTGGCGTTATTGGACCGCCGTCCCTGAGCGGGGGCGTATCGGGATCTTCAACCGTTCCTATTACGAAGAGGTGCTTGTGGTCCGGGTGCATCCCGAACTGGTGGAGCGCCAGCGCCTGCCGGCAGTCCCCAACGGGAAGGATTTCTGGGCCGCGCGCTTTGAGGACATCAATGCCTTTGAACGGCATATGACCCGCAACGGTACGGTGGTTCTGAAATTCTTTCTTCATGTCTCCAAAAACGAGCAGCGCCGCCGTTTTATCAAGCGGCTGACCGATCCCGACAAGCTCTGGAAATTCTCAACCGGCGACCTTTACGAGCGATCTCACTGGGAGGATTACCAAAACGCCTATGAAGACCTCATTGCCAATACCAGCACAAGGTGGGCGCCCTGGTACGTGATCCCGGCTGACAATAAATGGCTGATGCGCGCGCTTGTCATCACCGTCATTACCGAAGCCATCAAAGGACTTGATGTCAGCTTCCCAAAAGTACCGCCGGAGAAAATGAAGGAGTTCCGTCAGGTACTGAAGAACCTGAAGGCGGAAGGTGGCGCGAGCGATCGGGCCGATGGCGACAAGCGCCAGGCGCCGAGCGCCGTGTAAACTCATCAGCTGCGGCAGATGCATATGCCCTCAGAAACGGCGCGTTCTCGCTAAGCAGAGTTCGCAAAAGTGGCCCTTCCGGTTTTACGAAAAAACTCTGCGAAAACAAAGGAATCTAAGCAGGCATTCGTTGGGCAACCAATGAATGCCTGCTTAGAGGGACCTGTATCAGACCAGCTGGATAGGCCATAAGAGCGTTCGCCGACCCGCCTGGGCATAAGACACAGATGTGCCCGGTATCAAGTCGCTTACTAACGAGGGGGAGCCTCTAATGAGACAGGAACAACCGTTGTTCACATTCGGCATCATCACCGACACGCATATTCGCCCAGCCGTCCTGGATGCCTCCTCGCCCTTCCCCGTCAATGACCGGGCAAACGGGCGGGCACGCCACGCAATCGCGCTACTCGCAGGGCAAAATCCCGCTTTCGTGCTGCATCTAGGCGATATGGTGCACACTCTTCCGCATATGCTGACCTATGGCGATGCATGCCGCAACGCGCTGTCGATTTTCGAGCCTCTGCGTGATCGGATGCATTTTGTGCCGGGCAATCATGACATCGGAGATAAGCCGTCGATCGACTCCCCCGCCGATCCGGTCACGCCGCAGGCAGCACAGGCCTACACGGAGCATTTCGGCGCGAGCTATAAAACATTCGAGCATGGCGCCTGCCGGTTCGTCATGATGAACGCCTCACTCGTGAATTCAGGGACCGATCTGGAGGTTGCACAGCGTGACTGGCTGGAGAAAACGCTTCGTGAATCGCGGGGGCAGCGGATCTTTCTGTGTTCTCACTATCCACCCTTTATCGATCACCCAGGCGAACAACCGCATTACGACAACTACTCCGAACCTGGCCGGTCCTGGCTACTGGGACTTCTGAAAAGGCACGATGTCGAAGCCGTGTTTTCGGGGCATGTCCATCAGTTCTTTTTCAATAGAGTCAACACGACGCAACTCTATTGCCTGCCGCCAACGAGTTTTATCCGTCAGGATTATTCCGAGCTCTATCATGTCGGCCCGACAGGCGAATTCGGGCGCGACGATCCCGGAAAGTTTTCAGTTGCGCTCATTGATGTTCTCTCACAAGGGCATCGCCTGCGTATCCTGCCCACCGACGGCCGGGAAGCCGAACCCGAAGAAACCTCCTCCGCTCCGCAGCCTTCCCCGGCGCCTCAGGGCCAGCGATTGAGGGTGCATTTGCGCCATGCCTGGGCACAAACCACCGATTTACCCTATAACGGTCCCATGGAAGAATTTGCCCGCAAACAGGCGCGCAATGACCACACGCTCATGAGACTCTGGCAGATGGGCATTCGCGATGTGCGCGTGCCGCTTGCTGATCTATGCGATCCAACAGTCCGTCGCCGTGTTGCCGACTAACATGCCGCTGGCATTCGGTTCTCATTCTTTTCCATCGGCGTGCCTGACGGGGCGGCCCGCTCCGTGCTTCTGGCTGAGAGAGCGTTGGTCGACCAACTTGAACTGGTCACCGCACGCCCGGACATGAGCGACCTTGCTGATCTCGGCTCGCTATCGATATTCAGCGGGCTGCCGGTCCTGATCGGCAAAGCACATTCCTCCAAAGATCAGGCAAAAGAAAAACCGGCCGCTGATTTTGCCCAATCCGTAAGCTATGGCTTCAGATGGCCG
>CAZMAC010000538.1:0-2517 GCA_964564085.1 uncultured Hyphomicrobiaceae bacterium | reverse complement strand
TTGATCTATTTCAAAAAGTTAGCGCAACTGTCCGCGTCCGATTGGACGCGCGTTGCGCTAGCCACGAATAATCGTGATCATTCGCCGCGATGTTTCAGAATGTCCGCTACCTCGCGTGCGAAATAGGTCAGAACGCCATCTGCGCCCGCGCGCTTGAATGCCAAAAGGCTCTCCAGCATAACACGTTCTTTGTCGAGCCAGCCATTGGCTGCCGCCGCCATAAGCATCGCATATTCGCCTGACACTTGATAGGCGAATGTCGGTACGCTGAAATTGTCTTTCACACGGCGCACAATGTCGAGATACGGCATGCCCGGCTTGACCATGACCATATCGGCGCCCTCGTTGAGATCGAGTTCGACCTCGCGCAGCGCCTCATCAGAATTGGCCGGATCCATCTGATAACTGCGTTTATCGCCTTTCAATGTCGAAGACGATCCGACGGCATCGCGAAATGGGCCGTAAAAGCCAGAGGCGTATTTTGCGGCGTAGGACATGAGGAGCGTATTTTTGAGGCCACGATCCTCCAGCGCCTCGCGGATCGCGCCGATGCGTCCGTCCATCATATCGGAGGGTGCCAGAATGTCACAGCCTGCTTCGGCCTGGAGCAGCGCCTGCTGGATCAGGACCTGAACGGTTTCGTCATTGGCAATCTCGTTGCCCACTAGAAGTCCGTCATGTCCATGTGATGTATATGGATCAAGCGCGACATCGCATAACACGCCGATCTCGGGCACGGCGGCCTTAATTGCCCTCACCGTGCGGCAGATCAGATTGTCTGGATTTGTCGCTTCCGACGCCATGTCGTTGCGTAGCGACATATCGGTGTAGGGAAACAGCGCAAGAGTTGGAATAGCCAGCCGCGCGGCCTCTTCCGCTGCCCCCACCGCAAGATCTATCGATAAACGCTCCACACCCGGCATTGAGGTAACGGAGATTCGCTGGTTTTCTCCCTCGATAACAAAAATAGGCCAGATGAGATCGTCGCTCGTCAGGCGGTTCTCACGCGCTAGCCGCCGCGACCATTCTGCGTGGCGTAACCGGCGCATTCTGACAGCGGGAAAACCCGATACCGGCATATGAGGTATAGGCGCCTTGTTACGTTTTGCCGCGCTTTCTTCCTGTTCAACTTTTTGGTCCATAACGGCGCTTCCCCGGAAAACGATGTATATCTACTACCTTCCCCTCCATGCAGGGGACGCTGAGCCATACGACAAACTGTCATAGATTTGAAGCATTCTAGCGGCTGGAAAGCATTTTCGTGCTTTTTGCCAACTTTGAAGGTAAATGAAGTCTGCGGGCATGTCTCGCTCTCGAAAATTAATTTCTAGAGAGGAACTAAAAAATGTCTTTGTCGAACGTTAGAGGTGTTTTGACAGCTGGCGTGGCTATAGCTGCCGCAGTTTGTCTCAGTAGCCTGCTGCTGTTAACGACATCAGCTGACGCTCAGAGCCGGCGAGCAACGTGTAATGACTATGCTAACGACGCCGTAAAGCAGAGCGAAATTAACGACCGCCGGAATTGCGGTTACAAGGGCTCAAGATGGAGCGACAATCGGACCGCCCATTTTGGCTGGTGTATGATTTTTCCAAGGCAAGCCCGAAAAGAAAATGCAGCTAGAGCAGAGCAGCTTGAGGAATGCCGGGATAAGAGACGTTCGGCACGTGCCGGCAGACGCGCAAGCTGCGAAACCTATGCGAAAATTGCCGTCGTTCAGGCGCAAGCCAATAGAAAATATGACTGTAATAATCGGGGCGGCGAGTGGAGACGCCGTGAGCGTCCGCATTTCCGTTGGTGCATGCGTGCCAGACGCGATTATCTGACTGACGAAATTCGCTACCGCGCCGGCGAACTTCAGAAATGCTTCAACAAGCTTGGCGACGATGACGACGACACCGATGATCGCGGTTACAAGCGCCGTCGGTTCAGATAGGATCTAGATACACGGATGAAAGGCGGCTCAATCCAACGAGCCGCCTTTCATTGGCAGTAAGAGCTAAAGCGTCTTTTGGCCATGTCGAAATGAAAATGGCTTTTATGTGCGGCGTTGGCTTCCGGCCCTAAAACGGTTCCGAAAAACTTGCAGGCACCCTTGTGAATCTCTTTTAGGAATTTGCTCCGCGATATCTCACCGTTCCAATCTTTTGTAAGAGTGATCCGGTCTCCTTTTTCAGTCGTGAATTCTGAAATATCAATTGCCTTGGCGAAGGCATGATGGCTCATCCGCTGTGTCGGATCGTTGTAGCGCGTTCGGCAATGATAGGATGCAACATTTCTCAGACCCACAATTTGATCTTTAAGCAATTCTTTTGCGCGCGGCTGGACGACTTCGATCATCCATTTCCGAAGGGCGTGGGCGAGCGGACAGGTCACTCGCGCGGATGGCCGGATCTTGACCTCCTGGACCAAAATGATCGATGAAAGTCTTATGGGTGCAGGCGCCCCGCAGACGCCTTCCTTCAACGGGTCGAGAGCTTCAAAGGCATAGTCATTCGTCGTAAGAAGCTTCGCGCACTC
>CAZMAC010000537.1:0-2527 GCA_964564085.1 uncultured Hyphomicrobiaceae bacterium | reverse complement strand
CTCTGCAAGCCATTTCGATGGGACGTATTGCCGAAGTCGGTGTTTGCTTCGGCCGACATATTTACAGAGGCAACAGAACGACAAAGGTCAATGCAACCGAGTTGGATGCTTTCGCTTCGCCCGATTTCCCGCCGCTGGTGGAAATCGGTACCGAGTTCCATTTCAATGAATGTGTTCTCCCGCGACCCGGAAACGGTGTTTTCGGTGAGCACCCGCCAGCCTATCGAGAGTGCAACATTGCGGCGCTTCGTGTCTTTCCCGGAATGCCAGCGTCGCTGATCGATGCCGTCGCCGGTACGGGCGCGGCTGGTATCGTTTTGAGCTGCTACGGCGTCGGGACGGCGCCAACGGCGGATCAGCCATTTCGGGAGGCACTCAAACGTGCATGCGCGGCGGGTGTTCTCATCGTTGCGGTGTCGCAATGTGCCGAAGGCAGCGTATCCCTACGCCGCTATGCCTCTGGCTCCATGCTCGCCGAGCTCGGCGTGATCAGCGGCTACGATATGACGATCGAGGCCGCTTTCACCAAGATGCATGCGCTTTTCGCGCTTGGCTTAGAGCGGGCCGAAATCGCGCGTCACATGCAAAGCAATTTACGGGGAGAGCTGACGGTTTCATGAAGCAATTTTCAAGCGGGTAGACAAATAGCTGCCTCAATGGCCAGCATTTACACCCGCATAAGACATGACAATCTCGGCCATGCGCTTCGGGCTCAGAACCGGCGGCATCAATGTCTTGAACGCGCCGTCCGGCCCGGTGAGATAAACGAAGGTCCCGTGCGCATAGATCGGGCCCTCCTCGGGATGCACATGGACCAGTTTTTTCTCTACACTGAATGCTTTGTAGGCTTTATCGAGTGCGTCCTTCGATCCGGTCAGACCGATCAGCTGCGGATGTATGGCAAGTACAGCATCGCGCATTGCTTCTTGTGTGTCGCGTTCAGGATCGACCGTGATCAGCAGCGGTGTAACGGCGACACCTTTCTCGGCAAGAATGTCGACCGCCTGCGTCATACGCGGCAAGGCAACCGAGCAGATCGCCTTACACTTGGCATAGCCGAAGAAGATTATCTGGTAATGACCGGCCGGGTCCTTTGAGCTGCGTTCATTGCCGAACTGGTCGATCAGATTGTATTGCCCGCCTACGACATCAGGAAAACCAGCCGTATTGGGCGCTTGCGCCGCTGTTTCGGCTGCATGACGGGTGGCCTCTTCGGGCGTTGCGTAAACAACGCCATCATGGGCCGACGCTGAAACTACCAATGCAAGACATTGCAACACGGCGATGGCGGCCAGAAGCGACCGCATCAGAAATTCTCCTTAATATATTTTTCGTCAGCTTCCTTGCCAAGCCCTAAATATCCGTCCGCCTTGATCTGCTTGGCGATCGCCGGGTCCTTGCGGAACCATTCGCCCTCGCCAGCCAGATCCGGGTGGTCCTCAGCCCATTTTTTGGTCCAAAGCTCCGTCTTCTGCCAATCGGAATCGCCCTCACGGCGGATCAGCTGGATCTGGTAAAATTTCGCGCCCTTAGCAAGCTCATCGCCAACGAGCAGACCGTCAACCTCGACTATCTGGCCGCAATAGGGCAAGAGATCCGGGATCGCACCATTGAAGAGCGGCTGGCCGTTTTTCAGGACTGGGACGAGCGCATTATCCTTCTGGCGCACAATCGCGAGCTGTCGCGCGCCGCCGCCGCAATTATCAGCACAATCGCCGCCCAATTCACAAAGAATGTCGACGACTTTGCCGGTGAAACGCGCCTTTTCCTCGCCGAGCAATCCCCAGCTACCGGCCTGGCTGCCCTCGGCGAATTCCTGCGCAAGACCGGGCGTTGCAACGGCCAGAGCGCAAGCGGTCAGAATAGCTTTCAATCTCAACGTCTGTTTCATTTCTTTGGCTCCGGGATCGCGAAAGGCGGGACAACGCCGTAATCTTCATGGTTGAGATTGACGATGCCCTCATTGGCGACGACATCTTTGACAACAATGTAATTTATGCCGTCGCGGACATAATGCATGCCGTTAGCGGTGACGCGGTCACTTTGGATCTCTAGTAAAGCGTCTTTATCAGCAAGCGGAGCTGCACCAGCAAGCTTCAAAACCATGTAGACAGTGCCATCCTCAGCGAGAACGCCTACAGGAATACCGCCCGCCGCACACCATAGCGCGCAGGTATGATGCGCAGACCCCTGCACCGCTTCCGCGCCGCCCATGACGCCCGAATAGTAGCACCAGGTATCGATAATTTCCCCGGTGACCTTTATCGGCTTGCTCTCAGTGGCGGCCAGCGCCGGCACGCTCGCGGTAAACGACATCACGATTGCAACCGCCGCGCCTATTAATCCTTTGGGAATGATCACAAGTTTCTCCTCTGTCAGCAAAAATCAGTCGTCACCTGAATATGGGACAAGGCAGCGAGCGTAAAATCTTAAAATCAGCTTCGCAGCGCGTTATCCAATTGACAATGAAATTGGGCTCACAAATCTTCACGACTGATTGAACAGTGAAATCAGCCGCCGGACATTG
>CAZMAC010000536.1:0-2528 GCA_964564085.1 uncultured Hyphomicrobiaceae bacterium | reverse complement strand
GCGGTCTGATAGTTATTATTGCGGGTGCTGGCGGGGCCGCGCATTTGCCGGGCATGACGGCATCACTGACGCGCCTGCCGGTGCTGGGCGTGCCCGTTGAGACGCGCGTCCTTGGCGGTGAGGACAGCCTTTTGTCGATCGTTCAGATGCCGGCGGGCGTTCCGGTCGGCACGCTGGCAATCGGCGAGGCCGGAGCGTTCAATGCCGGCCTGCTGGCTGCGCAGATCCTGGCGCTGAGCGATCCGGCTCTGGCCGAACGCTTTACGAAATGGCGGGAAGCGCGGACTGCCGCCGTGCCGGAGGCTCCGAGCGATGGTCACTGAGCCGCTGCCGCCTGGTTCGGTTGTCGGCATTGTCGGCGGCGGTCAGCTCGGACGGATGCTGGCTCAGGCGGCCGCGAAGCTGGGCCTTAGAGCCAGTATTTATGCCCCTGAAGCAGGCAGTCCGGCATTCGATGTCGCCGCTTTCCATCATTGCGCCTCTTACGAGGATGCCGAAGCGCTGGAGCGTTTCGCAAAGCAGTCGGACGCCGTCACATTCGAGTTTGAGAATATACCCGCCAATGCGCTCGCCATTATCGAGCGATATAGCTGCCTCGCACCGCCGCGTCGAGCGCTGGAGGTCGCGCAGGACCGGCTTGAGGAGCGGCGATTTCTTGACGGCCTTGGCCTGCCCGTTTCGCGCTATGAAGAAGTGCGCAGCGCGAATGATCTGCCTGAAGCGTACCGCCGACTAACCTCCGACGCGCAAGGGGCAAAGCTTTATCTGAAACGCGCCCGGCTCGGCTATGACGGCAAGGGCCAGATGAGACTCGAGAGCGCCGCAGATATTGAAAGCGCGCAGAGCTGGCTTGGCGCGGACACTGCGCTACTTGAATGCGAAGTCCCCTACCGGTTTGAGCTCTCCGTGCTATGCGTGCGAAACCGGCAGGGTGAAACGGCATTCTACGATATCCCGCAAAACACCCATCGCGGAGGAATTCTTCATCAAAGCCTCGTACCCGCACCAATCAGCCCACAAGGTGAGGCAATCGCATGCACCTATGCCGGACGGATCACTGAGGCATTCGGCTATGCCGGCGTCATGGCGGTTGAAATGTTTCTTACCGACGTCGACTCCGAACCTGAACTCATTATCAACGAGATCGCACCGCGTGTTCACAACAGCGGGCATTGGACGCTGGATGCCTGCGCGGTGAGCCAGTTCGAGAACCATATCAGAGCCGTCGCCGGCTGGCCTTTGGGCTCGACGATGCGTCATTCCAATGCGCAGCTTGTAAATCTTCTCGGCGAGGAAGCTGACGGCTGGCGCGGCCTGCTTGAGGCGCATCCGTCCCGCTCGCTTACGCTTTACGGCAAGCGCGAAGCCCGTCCGGGACGAAAAATGGGACATTACGTCGATATTTCGCCGAAATTTTGAGAATAGGCAGCCATCGGTCATCATGACATCGATCAACTTCCAAAGAGCGGAAAACGGTTTTTTGCACGCCACTACAACGGGCTACGGAAATATATTCGCTATGCAGAATTGCATGGTGTCCATGCAAAAGCGGATATTGAACAAATCGGCTCAGCAAGCCATTCTGGTGTTATTGTGCAAGCAAAAGGCTTTTTCTCCTCCCTATGAGCCTTCTGCCTTAAGCCAGCGGTTCAGCCGCTGGCTTTTTTCTCGGCCAAGGCGATATTATCAATCCATGCGATAGGCCGCTGGTCAGACCTCAACGAGATATAGCGTTTTCCGATCTAATATACGCAGGACACGGCAGAGATCGTGACCGCGTTTGAGGATCAGACCGGTCGTCGCAATCACGCTATAGGCGCCTTGCCGTCTCGCAAGCTTGGGATTTTTCTCGATACGGTAGAGAGGGGCTTCCGCCGTTCGTCGGAATATGGAGAAAACGGCACGGTCGCGCAGCATGTCTATCGCGTAATCACGCCATTCGCCGTCCGCAACACGCCTGCCGTACAGGGATAGGATTTGATTAAGCTCCCAACGGTTAAAGCTTATGATCGGGGGCCGCGCTACTGGCGGTGTATAGCCCGGCTGGACGAGACTGTCTCCAGCAGGGCGCAAGGTTATGGGCTCTATATCGGTCATCGCGCCTCCCATCTGTCTAACTCTTTATCATCCGGGCTGATTATCGAAAGATCAAGTATAGAATGACATTTTTGCCAATAGTGGAAAGCACTTGTGCGAGAACGGCTTAGACGGTGATGTTAAGGATTGGCTGCAAAAGCTTCCATAGTTGAACAGGGCCGCTGCGACAATCACGAAACCGCCCTACTTTGCCCTTTGGGATGCCTTATTGCTCCTTATCATTATGATTGTTGTTTCGGATCTCGGTTCAATTTTCGAGGCACTTTGCGTTTACTCGCCCCCCCGGAATAAGATTATGGGCTGAGATTTGCGACAACAGTGTTCCCCAAAAGTGTGACCCCTCAGCGAGCCAATAATTGGCTCGCTTTTTTCGTTGGAGCATCAGACCGAAAAGCATGTCCCCACGAAGGTGGGGATGCGAAGCGGTTTTC
>CAZMAC010000535.1:0-2533 GCA_964564085.1 uncultured Hyphomicrobiaceae bacterium | reverse complement strand
GACTTGAATATGGAGCGTTTGTCGCAGAGCTTTGCCGTCAATGCGATCGGTCCGGCGCTGGTCGCCAAACATGTCCTTCCGAACTTCCCGCGTCAGCAACGCGCTGTTTTTGCTGCTCTGTCTGCAAGGGTTGGAAGCATCGAAGATAATAGGCTCGGCGGCTGGTACGGCTATCGCGCCTCGAAGGCGGCGCTCAACCAGCTTGTTAAAACGCTGAGCATCGAGCTGTCGCGGACGCGCCGGGAGGCCGTCTGTGTCGGCCTGCACCCCGGTACGGTCGATACTGGGCTTTCAGAGCCATTCCAGTCCAATGTGTCCTCGGCGCAGCTGTTTTCAGCCGATCGTGCAGCTGGCCAACTCCTCAAAGTGATTGACGGGCTCAATCCCTCGGACAGCGGCAAGGTCTTTGCCTGGGACGGCGCACAAATCCCTTTTTGACCTGTTGAACCGGCATTGTTGAACGGCTATCAAAGACGTTCGATTAAGAGAAGCCTTGGCGCTGAAGGCGGGGCATTGAGCCGCGCATGATAGCCGGCGGTGAATGTCGGAGGCAAAGACCCGGCATATGATTCAACGGCACGTGCTTCCTCCGCGCCGCCGGGATGGCCGGGATAGACGACAAGAGTCACCACACCGCCGACACGAACATTTGCAATCGCCTGTTCCAGCGCGGCAAGCGTCGTCTCGGTGCGAGTCGTGTCATGTTTCTGCGCACCCGGGAGATAGCCGAGGTTGAACATCACCGCCGCCAGCTTTCCTCGCATGTGATCCGGCAAATAGTTGCTCATATGCTCGTGGCCATCATGAATAAGCGTGACCTGCTCATTCCCGCGCACGCGCTCATCCGTTGCTGCCAAGGCCGTCTCATGTATATCGAAGCCGAAGACGCGCCCCGATGGCCCCACAGATTGCGCGAGGAAAAGCGTGTCATGCCCATTGCCGGCCGTCGCATCGACCGCCCAGTCGCCGGGCTTTATCGATGGGCGTATAAGGAGATGGGCAAGTTCCGTCACGCGTTGCATAGATCAGATCCGCTTTCGAAGGTCGACGGTTTCCGGCAGCGGCGTTTGCCCAGTCAGAAACGCCGCAAACCGTTCGGCAATCCAAGGCGCATTCAGTGCGCCCTTCGAACCCAAGCCATTGAGGAAACCCAAATTGTCACGCTCCGGATGCAGGCCGGCGAGCGCCCGGCTCTCGTGAATGATCGGACGCACCGCCGCTTTATGATCGAGCACCGTATAGGGAACATGGAAAAATGATTGCAATTTCTGCTCAAGTTGCTCCCGCGCCGAAGCACTCGGCACCTGATCCAAAATCTCCCGATCATAAGTCGCGCCCAGCAGAAAAATGTCCGCTTCTGAAGTCGGTGCGAGCCAGATGCCACCAAAATGCAGACTGTGCGGCGGTAAAGGTTTTTCAAAACGTACGGTCAAAATATCGCCCTTAGCCGGATTGAACGGCACCCATGAGAAATAAGGATTGAACCTGGCGGCATAGCCTTCGCACGAGATCAGAAAGCGCGCCTGATGGTCCCGGACCCGAACCTCACTTGTGCCGAAAGACACGTCATGCCGCCAGTCAAGCAGCATCGGCGCCACAGGCAGAACCGCGCGCGCGGCATCGAGATAAGATGGCACATCGAGTTGCGCCGCATGCATGGCAAAACCGTCGCTCGCTGCCTTTCCAAACTCAGGACCCAATAGCGGCTCGGGCGGGGGGCGCATAAGGTAATTCTGATAGGCTGCTTGCTGACTGTGCCGCGACCAGTGCCGCCGTTCGGCGTCGGATGTCAGAAGCCGCACCGCCCGGCGATCATGGAAGAATTTTGTGCCCGTTCGCTCCTCGATGCGGGTGTAAAAGGCGCGGGCCACAGACCGGGATCCGTCATAGCTCCGGCTCAGTACCAATCGCCGGCCTGTAATCGGGGTGATCAGCCCGGCGGCGATTTTGGACGACGTCACCGGCTGCTGGGCGTCGATGATGAGGACGCGCTGCCCAGCTTCAATCAGATTCCAGGCGAGCGTTGTTCCCGCCAGCCCTTGCCCCACAATGATAACGTCCCAGTGTGCGTCCACCTGAATACCGCTTAGAATTCAACAGGAACCGGATATATCGTGCTTCCGTTCCTTCCTTTAAATCAAAATGATGTTGTCGGATAAATCGATATTTAAAAGAAACGTCCGAACCTGGAGGATTGCTGGAGCGTTCCGAAAAGGACCTCGTTTGAAATTCCAGGTGGATGCGCTGATGCCGATAAATGTGCTTTATGTGGATGATGACGACGACATTCGATCAATCGTGAAAACAACCTGTGAGGCCGATCCCGACTTTTTCGTGACAACGGTCGCATCCGGAAAAGAGGCCTTGGCGCTGGCCCGTGACAAGCATTTCGATCTGGTTCTGCTCGATGTCGTAATGCCTGGCATTGACGGTCCTGCCACACTCGGTTTATTGCGCGCGCAGGAGAGGCGTTTCTCCACGCCAGTCGCGTTCCTGTCGGCTGATCATGAAACGACTGTGCGAGACTGGCTGC
>CAZMAC010000534.1:0-2539 GCA_964564085.1 uncultured Hyphomicrobiaceae bacterium | reverse complement strand
GATTGCCGGATGCCGGACACACCTTTTCGGTCGCCGTCGGCTTCCCCCGACGATCTGGCGTGAACCCTGATCATGCTGGCGCTGCTTCGACGGGCGGCCCGCGCAGGCGATTGATCAGCTCAAGCACGCCGGCGAACATCGCGCGGCAGCTTGAGCAGCCGCGCTTCTTGACGGATGACGAGATCCCCGCTTCAAGGCCCTCCGCCAGCGCCTGCAAGCGGGCGGGAAGCCCTTCAAGGTCGCGATAACCGCTTGCGCCAGAAAACTGCTCACCATCCTGAACGCGATGGCCCGATCACGCGAAGACTACAGAAAGCCAACCTGAAAGACAGTTGCTACAGCCCCGATTTCAATCCCATCGAAATGGTCTTCTCGAAGCTCAAGGCGCTCCTCAGAAGGGCCGCCGAGCGAACCGTCGAGGCCCTCTGGGACGCGATCGGCCGCCTCGTCGATCTCATCACCCCAGCCGAGAGCGCAAACTTCTTCACCGCCGCAGGATATGAACCAGAATGATGGGGAAACGCTCTAGGTGTCAGAGCATGCTGGGCAACCACATGAACAGGCTCGGCACGTAAGTGATAATCATTAACACCATGAGCATTGTGGCAAAAAACGGTAGTGCTGCAATGGCTGCTCGGTCGGTCCGCACGCCGCCGATCTTCGCCGAGAGATTTAGGACCAGCCCAAGGGGTGGGGTAACGAGCCCCAACAGGCAGTTAAAGACAATAATGATGCCAAAATGAACGGGATCGATATCGAAATATGGAAGCGCAGGAGTGAATATCGGGGTGAATATAAGGAGCAGTGCTTTTGGTTCCACAAAAATCCCTGCAACTAGAAGCAGAATGTTTAGAAGCAATAGAATGACCACCTTGCGGTCGCTAAGCGACAATAAATTTTCTGAAAGGTCCTGTGGCACTTCCAGAACCGTCAAAACCCAAGCGAAGATCATTGCCGAGGCTGAAATCGACATGATTACCCCGGATTTTATCATGCAAGTTTCAATTGTGCGGAGGATCTCGCAGATCGTCAGTTCGCGATAGATAAGTGACCCGACGACTATCGTGTAAACGACCGCAACGCAGGCCGCTTCGGTCGGCGTGAAGACTCCGGAGAGTAGCCCGCCGATGATCAGGAAGGGCAGGGCAGCCGCCCAGAAGCAGCGACGAATGGCTTGCAAGACTTGCGCAGTACTCGCCGGCGGATACTTCGGATAGCCTCGGCGCCTGGAAATCACATAGCTTGTCAAGAGTAAGCCGACCCCAAGCATGAGCCCAGGGATATAGCCGGCCAGAAAGAGCTGCGTGATAGAAACGTCTGCAATGACACCATAAAGCACCAATCCTATAGAAGGTGGAATTACCGGGCCACAGCACGACGATGTTGCAGTAAGTGCGACGGCAAAGGCCGGATCATACCCCTCCTTTTTCATGGTTGGAATGAGAACAGAGCCGATAGAGGCTGTATCAGCAACGGATGATCCTGAGATTCCACCGAAAAACATCGATGAAATCACATTCACATGTGCCAGGCCCCCGGTAAAGTGGCCGAAGAGGGCATTTGCGAGGTTGATGATCCGGGCTGTTATGCCCGCGGTGTTCATCAAGTCGCCCGCCAAAAGGAAAAGCGGAATCGCCATGAGGGCGAAACTGTCGATCCCGGCAATGAACCGCTGCGGGACGATCGCCAGTGGCAGGTCCATTATCAGCAATGCCGCGAGCGACGCGACACCAAGCGAGAATGGTAGCGGCAGCCCGATGGCAAGCGTAATGACCAGAACGCCGAAAAGAGCCCATAAATCCACTAGAAGCGCGACCAGTCTCGTTTGGCGATCAGTTCGATCGTGAAGAGGATCATGCCTGCAGCGGCGATGGGAACAACCAGCTGCACCCAGCCAACTTGAATGTTCAGCCCGGCAATTGTCTGGCGCATGTTCACCAGGGCCATCTGCCAGCCATAGATCAGGAGGACGCTGGCGAAAGCGAGGACCAAGAGCCAGCGCGCCCAAGCCTGAGTGGGGCGCAGTGCCCCTTGTGCCTGATCCGCGATGATCTCGATGCTGATGTTCTCCTTCCTTCGAATCCCAACACTAAAGCCTAGCAAAACCATCCAAATCATCGCGTTACGTGCCAGCGCCTCTGCCCAAAAGGTCGGTGAATCAAAGAGATAGCGCATCACGATTTCAAAGGATACTGCGCTGGCCATGACCAAGAACGAGGCGACGCCGAGCAGGCGATACAGGGCTTCGACAAAATTGCATACGCGGTGCAGCACCGGAAACTCTGCGGGGGCTCTCATGCAACTTTCTATCTTCTCGTCCATTATTTCGCGTCTCGCTAGCAGGCTGCTGAAGAACTCATCCCGGCTCGCAGACGAAGCCGGAGTCATCGCCCATGTGGAAGTAGAAGTGTCCGACGAGGCGGCCGGCGGTACCGGGTTCGATCCATCCGCGACCGGAGCGCTGATCCCCCTCGTCGACGCCTTCCCACGAGAATTCGGCGACGGGGCCGCCGGCGCGGGCCGTGTATCGGATGTCGAG
>CAZMAC010000533.1:0-2541 GCA_964564085.1 uncultured Hyphomicrobiaceae bacterium | reverse complement strand
ATCATTAATGGCGCAGTCCGTCTGTCACGTCCTTGGGAAGGGGTGGTATGAGAAGACTTGTCGTTGTATCGAACCGGGTCGCCTATCTCGAAAAGGAGAACAAATCGGGAGGCCTTGCCGTTGCGCTTGGCGATACCCTGCGAAAGACTGGCGGTGTCTGGTTCGGTTGGGACGGCGATGTCGTCGACAAGGATGCGAATTTGTCTGTCAAGTTGGACAGCCAGGAAACGGTTACGATCGCGACCGTGCCGCTCACCGAACAGGATTATCACGATTATTATCTCGGCTTTTCCAATCAGGTCCTCTGGCCGGCCTGCCATTACCGTCTCGACCTCGTTAATTTTGAGACGGCCTATTTCGACGGCTACAGGCGTGTGAATGCCCGTTTTGCCGACGCGCTTAGCGAGCTGCTTCAGCCTGACGACATCATCTGGATTCACGATTATCATCTTTTCTCGCTGGCCTCGGAATTGCGCTCGCGCGGCTGCAAGCAGAAAATTGGCTTCTTCCTGCATATTCCCTTTCCGCCGCCGGGCGTCCTGCTGGCCGTACCGGTTCATCAATGGCTGGTGAAATCGCTGTTCGCATATGACGTTATTGGTTTTCAGACCAATGTGGATGTTGTGAACTTTCAGCGATTCATCAGTGAACATATCAATGGCGAGATCCTGGAAGACGACCGCGTGACGGCCTTTGGACGGACCGTGATCGCCCGCGCTTTTCCGATTGGCATTGATGTTGAGAGCTTTTTTGAGATGGCGCATACGCCGGATGCGGACCAGATCATCGAGCAGCTCAACCGCCGTAATCTTGCCCGCGCCCATATTGTCGGCGTCGACCGGCTGGATTATTCGAAAGGCCTGCCGGAGCGCATGGAGGCTTTTCGCAGACTTCTGGAGCTTTACCCCGATAAGCAAAAAACCGTCACTCTGATGCAGATCGCGCCGCCGACCCGAGAAGAAGTCGCTGCTTACACCGACATACGCGAGGAGCTGGAACAGCTTTCCGGCTCGATCAACGGCGAATATGGCGATTTCGACTGGACGCCGGTGCGCTATATTCACCGCAACGTTCCGCGCGACCAGCTTGCCGCGCTTTTCCGAGGCTCCGAGGTTGGGCTTGTTACGCCTCTGCGCGATGGCATGAACCTGGTTGCGAAGGAATATGTTGCGGCGCAAGACCCCGATAGTCCCGGCGTCCTGGTTCTTTCGCGTTTTGCCGGCGCGGCTGAGGATTTAATAGAGGCTCTCATCGTCAACCCTTACGATATTGACGATATTGCCCATGCGCTCGAACAGGCCTTGAGCATGTCCGTGGAGGAGCGCCGCGAACGTCATCAAGCGCTTTATGCCCGCGTCTGCCACAATGACGCGGCGCATTGGAAAGACCGTTTCCTGGCGGCTTTGGCTCCAGGCGATCCGGAGGCAGCAGCATGACGAGCTGGCGACTGATTGCCGATGTCGGCGGCTCGAATGTCCGGTTTGCGAAAAGCTGGAACCAGCATGAGGTCAGCGATAAACGCGCTTATCTTCTCAAAAATTTTCAGAGCTTTTACGCAGCGCTTGAGGCATTTCTGGCCGAAACGGGCAGCGCTGGTGACTGCGCAGATGCGGCGATCGGCGTTGCGGGGCCGGTTGACGGCGAGAGCGTGAAGCTGACCAATGCCGATTGGACGATCTCATCGGCGGAAATCTCCGGGATGCTGAACGGCGCTCCGGTGATGCTCGTCAATGATCTGCAGGCCGTCGCGCTGGCCCTGCCCCATTTGCGCGGCAGCGAATTGCATCCATTCGGCGGCGTCCAACGCGACACCGCTTCGCGCCAGGCGATGATCGCTTTAAATGTCGGGACCGGTTTCGGCGCCGCAACCATCATTCCCGCGGTGAAAGGCTGGATCACCAATCCAGGCGAGCCAGGTCATATGGCGCTCGGTGCGCTCGATAAGGCGCAGCTGGACATGATCCGAGGCGCGCATTCGGTTGAGGAGATGCTATCCGGGCGCGGCGTCATCAAGCTTTATAACCATGTTGCCGATCAGCTGGGCGGCCCTCATGCCGACAGCCTCAGCGGGGCAGCAATTTTTGCCAGTGCCGACCGGGATCATGCCGCGGAGGAAACCGTTCGCCAATTCTCCGCATTGCTCGGCCGGATCGCGGGCGATCTCGTTCTCGCGGCCGCAGCCTGGGGCGGCGTTTATCTTTGCGGCAGCGTCGTCAATGGCTGGGCCGCAGCGGGCGGCGAGCAATATTTCCGCACTCCGTTCGAGGACAAAGGTGCGATGAGCGAGCGCATGAAATCGGTCTATTCCGGCATCATCACACATGACGACATCGCGCTTATCGGCTTGACCTATTTGCAGCCTGAGAGCGTCTAGTGGAGCGAATTTAACATTTGAGTCCCGGTAGCGGTTCAAGCTCGTTTTCAAATGTCAAAGTCAAAAGCTCCACTAGAAACAAATACTTACCTAGTGGTTCTTATGACGCAAACATTTGCAAATGAGCGTGCTGCACAGGGATGCAAATGTTTGCGTCGAACCACTAG
>CAZMAC010000532.1:0-2542 GCA_964564085.1 uncultured Hyphomicrobiaceae bacterium | reverse complement strand
GTGATCAGCCCCCACGGAGTGGTCCAAGTCGAATATTAGTGCAGTGTTGGCCGTATGGCTAGGTCGAGCATTGCCGTCGGAGCCGCTCCAACGGGCGGAGACGGCAATGCGGTGCGGCCAGGCACATAGACTTCCGGCGCCGGCGACCGATAGCCAAGGGATGTATGCGGACGAACGCCATTGTAATGGCGGCGCCAGTTCTGGATGACAATTTTCGCCTCCTTCAATGAATAGAAGAGTTCACCGTTCAGCAACTCGTCGCGCATGCGGGCGTTAAAACTTTCGATATACCCGTTCTCCCAAGGACTGCCGGGCTGGATATAGGCGGTCTTGGCCCCAACGGCATGGATCCAGGCCTGAACCGCCTTGGCAACAAATTCAGGACCATTGTCCGAGCGAATGTGACCGGGCACGCCGCGCAAGATGAACAAATCGGACAGCACATCGATCACATCCGTGCTTCTGAGACGCCGGTCGACACGAATTGCAAGACATTCCCGCGTGAACTCGTCGACGACGTTCAGTATGCGAAACTTCCGCCCATCATGCGTGCGATCCTCCATGAAATCATACGACCAGACATGGTTCGGCCTCTCGGCGCGCAGCCGGATACACGAACCGTCATTGAGCCACAGCCGCTTGCGTTTCGGTTGTTTGGCTGGCACTTTCAGCCCTTCGCGCCGCCAGATCCGTTCGACACGCTTGTCATTGACCTGCCAGCCGGCACGCCGCAGAAACTCGCCAATGCGCCGATAGCCGTAACGGCCATATTGGCGAGCAAGATCAATGATGTCGGCCGTCAGCCGTTCTTCATCATCACGGCCGCGTGGCACTTTGCGCTGCGTCGAACGATGCTGCCCGAGCACACGGCAGACCCGGCGCTCGGAGACATCCAGCGTTTGCCGGACATGCTCAATGCACATCCGGCGGCGCGAAGGGCTCAGTAATTTCCCTTGGAAGCCTCCTGGAGGATCAGCTTATCCAGCGTCAGATCCGAAACCGCTCTCCGGAGCCGGGCGTTCTCTTGCTCCAGATCCTTGATCCGCTTGATCTGGTTCGTCTGCAGACCGCCATACTCCTTCCGCCATCTATAATACGTGAACTCGGTCACCCCGATCTGGCGTATTGCAGCAGAGACCGTGCTCCCTTGCCCAGTCAGCACATCAACTTGCCGGAGCTTCGCAATAATCTCTTCAGGCTTGTATCGCTTCCCCATCTCTCAAGTCCTCCTCATTTTGGGAAATACCCATACTTCGAGTCGGACCACTTCAGTGGGGGAGGCTCAATTGACGTCGCTACCCGGAGCGGCCCCACGAAGCCCGTTCATATGTCTATCGAGCCTGTCGATCAAGCAATCGACAGCTTGCGAGAGCTGCGGCCACTCCCGATCCGGTGTCCACCCCTCATGCCGGGCACAAAAGGATTCCGTATCTCGGCGGTCGGCATCGATCAAGCAGGAGAAGATCATTCTTCCAAGAAAGCTGAGCTGAAATGCGGCGTTGGCACGGTTCGTCTGCGGCTTGAATTCGGATGGCCAAAGCGAAGTCGGCGCCAACGAAATCTCGCTCCGCCAGACCGGACCGAGCACTTCGATCTGCTTCACCAGACGTTCCGCAAGCGAACCTTCACCGCCGATCTTGTCCGGCAATCCCGTGTGATGTCCCGCTACAATGTAAGCGACCAGTTCGAGCATGAGTGCATCGTAAGGCCCTGAACCATCGCGCAGTTCCCATGCCTGCTTCGCGCCAGCGGTTGCATGATCCACCGGCGTGCCGCCACTCAGCCGCGCCTGAAACGCAGCAGAATATTTTCCGAGATCATGCAGCATTCCAGCAAGTGAAGCAGTTTGTTGCGCGCCAAAGCCGGCCGAGAACCCGGCTGCCAGTTCCGCCACATTATGCAGATGGTGGTGGAGCCGTTGCCATTCTTCCTGAGACCGATCAATAACTGAATGAGCAAAATGCATGGCGCGCTCCGTAAAAAAATAAGGGAGCGTCTGACGGAGGAAAAAGCAAGTCGTCACGATGCCGGATCTGGAAAATATGTGGATATGCCGAAGGGATCCCGAGCGCGGAGGTCTGGTCTGTACGACGAAGTAAGCTCCGATACGCTGATGGTTCTCAACTCTGCTATGAACCGCCCAACATCAGCCGTCGAAGCCGGAGCAAAATAAGGTGACTGTGTTAATAGGTGTCGGATCTTGATGGCTTTGCCAGGGAGCCGAGTGTCAAAAAAGTGGCGAGATCAGCCTCTTGATCGCAGAGCGCGCAGCAGCAGGAAATGGCGCTCCACTCTATTTCGCGCAGGTTTACCTGAATGTCCGCTTTCAGATTCACGAAGCGCGTTTTGATCAGACTGCGGGCCCCGCTCCGAGGCGCAAGACGAAATTGCCTGTCTGCTCCATTGTTGCCGCAATGTCACCGAAAGCCGAAATTTAAAAAAAACGCTACTAAAATAGCAAAAGGGCCCGGTTTGGAGCCGGGCCCTCGCTGCCTAAAAGGAGTGGATGTCCTCATCGGGGACGTCTCGGTTAGCAAGACGC
>CAZMAC010000531.1:0-2545 GCA_964564085.1 uncultured Hyphomicrobiaceae bacterium | reverse complement strand
GGGGCGCGTGGAGATCGATCAGGCTCGGCTTTTGTGCCCGGCAGGTTTTTTGTTTTCAAAAGATATTGGCCGATGGCAAAGCATTGCAAAGATGATGCCGGAAAAAAATCAATGCTGCGGCTTCGGATGGTATGAAGCCGTAGCGTTGTCTTGGATAGGAAAGAAGTCAGGTGTTATTTGATAAAGAGCGCCTTTTTGTCGAACTTTTCAGCAAGCAAATAATAAAACGTCACTCGCGATTTGTTACGCTCGGCTTTCATTTTCTCGCAAACTTCCTTGACCGCCTTATCCAGTTCGGCATCCGGCTGTGTAAGGCCGAGTTTCTTCTTGAGAAAAGAGTCACGGACGCGGTCGCGTTCGCTTTTATCGGTGCACGATACGACCGAGGCATCCTTGCTCTGCAATGCAATACCGCAATGTTTGACAATGCCCGCGACGCATTTCTCGTCCGTGTCCGATGCATATTTTGCAACATCTGCGACGTAATCAACTTTTGCCATTTTTGTAAGCTCCTATCGTGTCTTAGCAGTGAAATATCAGTCCATGACCTAGCGAAGAAGTCAATTGCATAGTAAGACTATCATTGCAAAGGGCCCCATATTGACATTGCCATCATGGCTGAACTGGGGTGACATGCGTTTCGTGTTGGTGCACGCTAGTGTCTCGATTCCGAAGTTCGCCTCATTCTTGCAGCACGTTCCGTAGCGAACTTCGGAATCTCAATGGACACTAGTAATTTGATTCTCAAATCACACTAGAGTAGCGGATCTTTAATTGGTATCGTAGCGCCGCTTCTCATCTGTTTGTTTAAGCATCGGATTTATCCGAAAACCGCTTCACATCCCCGCCTTCGCGGGGACATGCTTTTCGGTCCGATGCTCTAAGCTTGATGATCATGTCAATTTTCCAAGAGTGAGATACCGAATCAAACATGTATCGTGCTGCTAAATATATTCTTCCCGCATTATTTGGACTATTCCTGATTTTTGTCGGCTTCTGGCTGTTTAGCGGAGAGTCGAAGCAGGAGCTTCGGATATCCGCCGGTTCGCCGGGCGGGACCTATCATGCTTTTGCCGAAGCGCTCGCAGAGGTGGTCAATGCCCGCAGCGAAGCCGTCTCAATAAAAGTGCTGGAATCTGCGGGCTCGGGGCAAAACAGTACAAGGATCAGCACTGGCGTAGCTGAGCTTGGTCTGATCCAGTCCGATACCGTGCTGGACAAGAACGCCAGTATCGCAGCTAAGCTTTATCCTGAAATTTTCCATCTGATCGCCCGTAGGAATAGCGGTATTGAGTCCATATCTGACTTGGCCGGAAAGCGTATCGCGCTTCAGAAACGTGGATCGGGCAGTAATGTGCTCTTCTCGCGTCTCTTAAGCCATTACGAGCTTAGCGAAAGCGATATCAAACCGATTTACGGGAGTTTTATTGACGGTGAGAAAGCCCTTAGTGAGGGCTGGGTCGATGCGATGTTTATCGTTATCGCGATCGGCAATAAGAGCATCGAACGTCTGATCAAGACACTCGACCTCAAGCTTATTCCTATTAATCAGGCCGATGCATTGGCTCTGTTCAACCCGGCTTTGCGCGCCGATCATATACCGGTTGGAGCCTATGACGGCAAAGCGCCTGTCCCGAAGACAACCATCAAAATCGTGGCGGTCGATAGTTTGCTCGCAGTCAGCAATGAGGTCCCCGATACAGCTGTCAGGGAGATTGTCCGCACGCTGTTTGACAGCCGTCAGCTTCTGGTCGGGAAAATTCCGCAAGCCGCTTTCATCGGCCAGCCCACCGAACAACACAAGCTCAGCTTCGCGATGCATGCTGGCGCCGAGCGCTATTATACAAGGGATGCCCCGCCATTCATTGTCGAATATGCCGAGCCCCTCGCGCTGGGAATGTCAGCGTTCGTTCTTTTGTTTTCAGGCCTTTGGCAGCTTCGGTCCTGGTTGTCAGGTGCACGGAAAAACCGTGCGGATCATCATAATCTGGCGCTCGTCGAATTTACGCGCCGGATCGAGCGCGCACAAACGCAAAGCGATCTGAATGCGATACGCGCGGAAATGTTCGACATTTTCGAAAAGGTGATTGTCGACCTGGATAATGACGAGATTGAAGAAAATTCGCTGCAATCCTTCTCATTTGCCTGGGAGGTTGCAATTTCTGCGCTCAACAGCCGCCAGATGAGGCTCGGAAACGGGGCGGTTGAGCCGGTAAAACAGGTTCCACAACGCAAACGCTCAAAAAGAGCTGCGTGAGCTGATCGGCGGCGATGGTGTCATAGCGGGCTGAAGAAAAAGCTGGACACCTCTAAAAACCTCCGACCTGGGTCTTGAGTTCGCTGGAACTCACAGTCTGATTCCGGTTTGTTCGCCATTCGATTCTGGAATGTTTCCACTCTCAATCGCTTCTTGGGATCGCTGCCGAGGTTTTTAGAGGTGTCCAGCTTCATGCTTGACGCCGCTTCGCGCCTGAGCCTATTTAGATATAACCGTGGTGATTTGGCTGGCCGGCTTGCAGCCACGTTAAAGAATTCGCTAAAAAGG
>CAZMAC010000530.1:0-2547 GCA_964564085.1 uncultured Hyphomicrobiaceae bacterium | reverse complement strand
AACCTAGTCTAATTAATAGAACTTATTTGTTATGACGGTAACGGCCCAGAAGCTCATCTGCCCCCAAACCAGCTAATAGCCAATAAAGGCGGTCGCGATCATTGCAAGCAAAATCAAGACGCCGAGAATCCAAAGAATTTCACGAGGCGCTTTATAAGATCCATAGTAGAGGCCGCGGAAGATATGCAGATAGACCGCAAGGAAGAACATCGAACCGCCGACCGCATGTGTATAGCGAATGAGCCAGCCGTAGTTGACATTGCGCATCAAATCTTCAATGGAGTCGAAAGCCATTCTAGGGTCGGCGACGTAATGCATCGCAAGAACGATGCCGGTCACGATCTGAACAAATAGGCAGAATGTCAAAATGGCCCCAAATGTGTACATATAATTGAGATTACGGGGCGTCGGAAAATCCAGGATATTGTCGTAAGCCATCCGTATGATCGGCAGGCGGCTGTCCAGCCAACGCGTAAAGCTGGTTTTCGGTTCGTAAGTTGATTGGTGTGCCATGGCGGTTCGATCTCTTAGGCTTAGCCGATCCGAATTGTTGTATCTGAAATAAACTCATAAGGCGGGATAGCCAGATTGGTGGGCGCGGGACCTTTGCGTATTCTGCCAGCAATGTCGTAATGCGAGCCGTGACATGGACAGAACCATCCACCAAACTCGCCCTTTTCATCGCCCGCTTTTTGTCCCTTGGGAATGCAGCCGAGATGGGTGCAGATACCCACAGCCACCAGCCAAGGTTCATGCCCTTCTTTCGTGAGAGCCGCGTCCGTCGCCGATTTTTCCTCTGCGCTGCCCATTAGGCGTGCAATTGGGTCTTTTAAACTATCCAACTGGACCGATTTCGCTTCTTCAACTTCGTCTGCTGTCCTATGCCGCACGAAAACCGGCTTACCCTGCCACATAACGGTGATCGCTTGACCTTCCTCGATCGGTGCTACGTCTACCTCTATGGTCGCGAGTGATAGGGACGTCGCATCCGGGTTCATCTGATCGATCAAAGGCCAGAGAGCCACTGCGCCGCCGACTGCGGCAAAGGCTGTGGCTGCAATGTGAATGAAGTCACGCCTATTGACTGGATCATCCGTTATGGTCGACATGGGAGGGTATTCCTTGCTTATCCCGCTGCATAAAAAAACCGAGTTTTATCATCGCACAGTAACAGTTCTTATTTCGTGAAGCGTCACAGAAGTAACATCGGAGCTTCTAATATCGACATATGACATTGTCCACCGCCATATGTCCAGCAGTGCTGAGGAGACAAATCGGCGCAAGTCTGTGGCAATTTCGTCTCAAAATCAGGGCAATATTTGCAAATGCATTTAGCGCTTTATCAACCCGATATACCGCAAAACGCCGGAACGATACTCAGGATGGCCGCTTGCCTCAATGTAACATGCCGAATCATTGCGCCGGCCGGTTTCGATGTGTCGGACCGTGCCTTGAAGCGCGCCGGACTCGACTATCTTGGCATGGCGTCCATCATCAGACACGAATCATTCGACGCATTCAATGCGAACCGGCTTATCGAAGGCCGTCGGCTGATTCTCCTGACGACTTCAGGTCATGAACCTTACATAACCTTCTCCTTTCGTCCGGACGATGTCCTGTTGGTCGGGCGGGAAAGCGCCGGCGTGCCGGAGAGCGTCCATGAGGCGGCCGATGCGCGGCTGGTCATCCCGATGAAACCGGGCTTGCGCTCGCTCAATGTTGCGGTTGCGGCGGCAATGGTATTAGGAGAGGCATTGAGACAAACGAACCAATTCGCGCTATTCGAAACCGCTACGGAAGGGAAAAAATCATGAGCATGATGTCCGCCAATCGCATGCCTTCGGGCGGCGAATTGTCTTCGGCTCTTGAGGAGCAGAAAGCCAAAGCGCCGAAATGGTTCGCGGCTTTGCGCGACGACATCTGCGCTGCGCTGGAAAAACTCGAAGACGAAGCCGGCATCGGCCAAATGGCGGACATGCCGGCCGGGCGGTTCGAGCGCACGCCCTGGCAGCGGACCGGCGAGGACGGCTCCGATGGCGGTGGCGGTGAGATGTCGATGCTGCATGGCCGCCTGTTCGAAAAAGCCGGTGTTCACGTCTCCACGGTCTATGGCGAATTTTCCGAGCAGTTCCGTGCGCAGATCCCCGGCGCTGAGCAAGACCCGCGCTTCTGGGCCTCGGGCATTTCCCTCATTGTCCACCCGCGCAATCCGCATGTGCCGACCGTCCACATGAACACGCGCTTTGTCGTGACGACGAAAAACTGGTTCGGCGGCGGCGCGGATCTGACCCCTGTTCTGAACGCCCGGCGCACCCAGGAGGACCCTGACACAATCGCCTTTCACGCCGCGATGAAATCGGCTTGCGACCGCCATGCCGTCGCCGATTACGACCGCTACAAAAAATGGTGCGACGAGTATTTCTTCCTTGCTCACCGCAAGGAGCCGCGCGGCATTGGCGGCATTTTCTACGACTATCTTAATTCCGGCGACTGGAACGCCGACTTTGCCTTTACCCAGGATGTCGGACGCGCCTTTCTGGATATCTA
>CAZMAC010000529.1:0-2549 GCA_964564085.1 uncultured Hyphomicrobiaceae bacterium | reverse complement strand
TTTCTTTTTCATTTAATACAGTCATTATCTGTGCTATTTCTCTCTTTAAAGCAGAACCTTCTTTGATGTTTCTGGTTTTACTACCAGATAGACCGAATCGAAACTTTCTAAGATTTTCTCTTTTATCTTTATGTTCTTTTTTTAAGTCATTGAATTATTTGCAAAACGGGCAGGTTTTACCGAGCGGCAATGGAGGTGGCTATAAGCGTTGGACCAACGCTGTGCCGTTGCCAGCCATCTGGCGTTCGATCTCAGCGTGAACCATGCTGATGAAGTTCGGCAATTACTTCCGCAAAATGCATGATATCGAAGCGCGGGCCATCGAAACCGAGCTCAATCCCCCTTTCACGGTTCTCAAGCCGGAACACACCGCCACACCGTTTATCTTTAATTCCCCGCATAGCGGCCGAACTTACCTAAGCGCTTTTCTGGCCGCGTCGCGCCTGACTGCCGTTGCTTTGCGGAAATCGGAAGACGCCTATATCGATTTGTTGCTGGCTGGTGTTGTCGATATCGGCGCAACGCTCATGCACGCATATTTCCCGCGCGCCTATCTCGATGTAAACCGTGAACCTTACGAGCTTGACCCGGCGCTGTTTGCCGAAACCTTGCCCGATTACGCCAATACGCATTCGCTGCGCGTCGTCGGCGGGCTCGGCACGATCGCGCGTGTCGTCAATGAACAGGAAGAGATTTACCGCGCGCCTCTATCGGTCAGCGCGGCTCTGGAACGGATCAACCGTCTTTATAAACCTTATCACGCCACGCTCATGGAGCTTCTGCATGACGCCCGTTGCCAGTTTGGCTATGCCGCGCTGATCGACTTTCATTCCATGCCGTCTTATCAGGGAGATCGCAGCAATGTGCAAAAAGTCGATTTTGTGCTGGGCGACCGGTTCGGAACGTCCTGCCCCCGCGAAATGGTGCGCATTGTCGAACGCTATCTCACCGGGCTCGGATACAAGGTCGCGCTGAACAAGCCCTATGCCGGCGGTTACATTACCGAGCGCTATGGTGTGCCCGCTGAGGGAATGCACACATTACAGATCGAGGTGAACCGCGCGCTTTACATGGACGAGGAGACGTTGGCGTTGCGCCGCGATTTTCGGAATTTACGCGCTCACCTGACCAGCTTGGCCAGCATCCTCATTCAAACATTGCCTGCATATCTGTCGCCACGCCAGACAGCTGCCGAATGAGTTACGCCGCTTCTTCGGGGAATGAAGAATGAAGCGCATCGCAAGGCCGCGCAGCAAATAAAAAAGGGGCCGTTCGAGGCTTCGAACGGCCCAAGTCTAGGGAGGAAACGCCCAAGGAGGGCTACGAGAAAGTGGAACAAGCCACTTATCCCGCATTGCGATAAATGACATTGCAACGCACAAAAATCAATAGTTTCGGTCAAATTCGTCGTAAAATGAGGCTTCACCTACCAATAGTTGTGGCAAAAACGCAACGAGATGCTGCCCAGCCATTCGGTAAGCTTAAAATATTGGCGATGTATCATCGGCCTTTGCCTAACGCTTCATCAGATCCGTAGAATTACGAATCAGAATAGTTCCGAGAATGCATAATAGAATCTTAGATCAAGATCTTAGCCGTTTTGCACATCGTCTGGCCGATGTTGCGGGACGCGCTATCCTTCCGCATTTTCGTGCTTCCATAGCCATCACCAATAAAGCGCCAGGCGATTTCGACCCCGTAACCGAGGCAGATCGTGGGGCGGAGCTGGCAATGAGGCATCTCATCGAAGCCGAATTTCCGGACCACAGTATCTCGGGCGAGGAATTTCCTGAAAAATCGGCCAGCAGCTCTTATCAATGGGTGCTCGACCCGATAGATGGCACCAAAGCGTTCATAACCGGGCTTCCGGTCTGGGGCACGCTGATCGGCTTGATGCAGGACGGGAAACCTCGGCTCGGCATCATGGACCAGCCCTATCTTGGCGAAAGATTCTGGAATGCACCGGATGGTACCTATTTCCGAAACAGAGACACCGAGCGCCGCATTCAAACACGGGCCTGTGCGTCGCTTTCCGAAGCCATAATCGGCGCAACGACACCGGATATGTTCGAAGGCAGAGAGGCCGGTCAGTTTCAAAATCTTTCGCGGTCCTGCCGGATGACGCGGTATGGCGGCGATTGTTATCTTTATTGCATGCTTGCGACGGGGCTGGTGGACATCGTTGCCGAGACGGGCCTAAAACCATTCGACATTGCCGCGCTCATCCCGATCATCCAGGCCGCCGGCGGGAAGGTGACGACGTGGGACGGCGGCGACCCTTCGGGCGGCGGACAAATCCTGGCTTGCGGCGATCCCGCACTTCACGAAGCGGCGATGAAAGCCTTGTCTGCGTAATGCCAATTCTCAAAAACGGCATTGCCTCAGCGTCGCCTTCGATTGACAAGCCCTGGAACTCACTTCTTATATAGATGAACAAGAATTGACGCCGCTATTGCACTGACACATTCACATGGTTCATGTTTCAGCGCACTAGCTCTTTGTTTTGCATCAATTTTACCAAACTCCGGCTGTCGCCTCCGTTTGGATCG
>CAZMAC010000528.1:0-2554 GCA_964564085.1 uncultured Hyphomicrobiaceae bacterium | reverse complement strand
CGGATGTCCGGTGCAAAGCATAAAATAAAGCGGGGCGCCGACTCCAATTAAATGCATCCCGCTACAAGAGCTGCTTGAGCGATTTCGTAGGAAGCGCAAGAACCCCAGGCTTCAGATCGGCTTTGAACTTTTTTAAAAGGCTCGCATCATCGGTTCTGCTTGCGATGTCTGTCACGAGGATGATGGTGTTCCAGCTTTTGGTTCCGAACCGGCCGGCTGGTCGGAGCGGGCTTTGGAACCCGGAGGCAAGATTTCAATCATCGTGATCCGATTTGGCTTGGTCCGGAGAATTTTGAAATTCATACCGTGAATATTAAAGGCCTGACCAACCTCGGGAATGAATTGGATCTCCTCCAAAACAAGCCCGGCAACGGTTGTGGCCTCTTCATCGGGAAGATTCCAGTTCATCGCCCGGTTCAGATCGCGGATCGGCACAGCACCGTCGACTTGAACAGCGCCGTGCGGCAGAACGCGAATACCCTGCGCGGCCAGATCATGTTCATCGCGAATATCGCCGACGATCTCCTCGATAATATCTTCCAGCGTGACCAGCCCCTGAACTTCGCCAAACTCATCGACAGCAATCGCAAAATGCATCTTTTTCGCCAGAAACGCGCGCAGCTGAACACGGGCGTTCGTCATAAAGGGGACGAACCAAGGTTCTCTGGCAATTTTTTCGATGTTCAATCTGCTCGAATCGCCATCGGCTTCGTGAAGCGCCCGCAGAACATCCTTGGCATGGAGAATGCCGATAATATTTTCTCTTTCCCGACGCCAGAGCGGAAGCCGGGTATGAGGCGAGTCCAGAACCTGACGGACGATCTCCTCGGAGGGCAAATCCGCATCGATGGTTTTCATCCGGGTGCGGTGAACCATGATCTCCTCAACCGTCAGCTCGTTCAGGTCGAGCAGGCCGTTCAGCATGTCCCGATCGGTTTTGCCGACACTGCCTTCCTTATGCATCAGCGCAACCTGACCGCGCAGTTCATCGATTGCAGACAGCACGTTACTCAAGTCTCCGACACGTAAACCGAAACGGCTAAGCAGCCAGCGTATGAACGCTTCGATGACGATCGGTAGCGGACCGAGAACAGTCACAGTCCAAGAGACCGGCCTGGCGACGATGAGCGACATCCGGTCAGGGTAATTGATTGCGATTGTTTTTGGCAGGATCTCGGAAAACAGAATCACGATCACAGAGACGGCGATCGTTGCGTATAGAATACCAGTATCACCAAAGATCTTCAGCAGCACGCCTGTCGCGAGCGCAGCCGCTGCGGTGTTGGCGATGTTATTTCCAATCAGCAGGGCTCCAATCAAGCTCTCGCGCTTTTCGAGCATCCTGTTGACGAGCCCGGCCCGGCCGTCGCCGCTCACCGCGAGTGCGTGCATCCGCGCACGGGATGACGCGGTTAACGCCGTCTCGCTGCCGGAAAAGAACGCTGATAATGAAAAGCAAGCGAGAATGATCGTGAGTGAGAGCCATATCGACTCTTCCATAGTCTTTACCTCATTTAAGCGGCAGGCTTTTTATGGCGATCCTGTAAAGCTCTGCGGACAGGCTCCGATTGCGGCATGCAACCGGGCGATCCAAGATGCGGTGTAGCATAATAGCATTGATGACTATATCCGCTTTCTCAATGACACAAAGCCTCGTCGAAAGAAGCATTTGGACGCTGCTACCCTGGATGTCATTTGCATGTGGAAATGAATTTTGCGCCGATCAGATCCAAATTCTATCAAAATCGAATTAATCGTGCACTGCGTCTTATATTGGGAGCCATTGTCTCTGGCGGACATCCTTATTCCGGACTAAAAGACGCATTTCCCTCGCCATCAAGCGGTCGGAACTTTAAAACAGGGCGTAAATATATGAAACTTGACATGTTTTCGCATGCGCATTCAAGGATGGCAGACCTTGCTGACAAGACTGCATCATACTGCCGTCCTTTCTGACTTTCGCTCAATGCCGAGGCCAGAGCCTATTGTGTAAATTGAGCAATGACGATTTTGCCGGGAAAAACGACAAACATAAGGGGAGATGACATGAGTAAAGTTGCTTGGATCGGTCTTGGCGTCATGGGCTTTCCGATGGCCGGACACATTCGAAGCAAAGGCGGCGACGAGCTGACCGTTTATAATCGCACGCACGCCAAGGCCGATGAGTGGGTCGCCAAATTCGGAGGCAACGCCGCGGACACACCGGCCGAGGCTGCACGCGATGCGGATTTTGTGTTCGCCTGTGTCGGCAATGACGATGATTTGCGCTCTGTCACGACCGGTAAAGATGGCGCGTTCGAGACGCTGAAATCGGGCGCGGTCTTCATCGACAATACGACGGCCTCCGCCAATGTGGCGCGTGAACTGTACGAGGTCGCGAAAGTCAAGGGTGCGGGCTTTCTTGACGCGCCTGTCTCCGGCGGCCAGGCCGGTGCTGAAAACGGCGCGCTGACAGTCATGGTCGGCGGCGATCAGGATATATTCGCCAAAGCCGAGCCGGTGATCACTCATTACGCCAAGGCGGTTAAATTGCTTGGGCCCTCCGGCGCGGGCC
>CAZMAC010000527.1:0-2556 GCA_964564085.1 uncultured Hyphomicrobiaceae bacterium | reverse complement strand
GCCAACAGGCGGCGCGGACCGGTGCCCCTGAGTGTGAGTTCGTTACACTCGCGCCAAGGCTGGGCTTTTTGCCCAGGTACCTCGGCTCCTCAGGCGCCGCATCGCATCCCCACCAGAACGAGACGGTCTGCAGTCCCGGCGCCCCGTGAGGGAAGCGATGGGCATGAGTATAAGGGTGCGCAAAGGGGCGGGGATAAGTCTGGGAAGAAAATTCATTTCAGCGTAAACAGATCATTGATCGAATCACGGGTTCGGGCAGCAAGATTATCCACGGGGGCACATGACAAGGCGGGGGCTGCTGGCACTTCTGGGGATGGGCGCGTTGCTGATCGCGGCGCCCTTTTATTGGACGAGGCGTTGGCATTACATCACGATCCATCATAGCGGCGGCGGCTTTGGCGACATCGATCTCCTTCGGCGCGTCCATCGCGAGCGCCAGCCCAGAGACCCCATCGATATGATCCCCTATCACTTTCTGATCGGGAACGGCCGAGGCCTGCCGCTTGGCCGGGTCATCGAGACCGAACGCTGGCGTCTCCAGCTCTGGGGGGCGCATGTTTCGGCCCGGAATATGGACCGCAATTATCGCGGGATCGGTATTTGTCTGATCGGGGACTTCCAGAAGACCCAACTGCCTGAAGAGCAGTTTCAGGCCGCGGTCACGCTGACACGCGACCTCATGCAGCGTTTCGGCATCCGCCGTGAGGACGTCAATCTGCACGGCAAAACGCCCGGCGAACAAACGCTCTGCCCCGGCAGGAATTTCCCCGGTGACCGGTTCATGCAGGCGATCGCTTGAGATCATGGGGATGTGAGGTGTAGCAGCTAAAGCACTTTCGTCATTGCGAGCGCCTGTAAGGCGCGCGGCAATCCATAATCCGGCGAACTCGGCGTCTGCGTATGGATTGCTTCGTCGGCTGCGCCTTCTTGCAATAACGATGGGAGTGTTTTGCCCGTGGAACTAATCCGGCTTCATTTGATCTTGAACTGATTGCGGACGGCCAGCAGGAAGAGGAAAATCAAAACCGCGCTCCAAATGCTTTGAGCGGTCTGGATCAGCGCTTTTGTCGTCGGGATGTTGAGTGCTAGCTCTGTCGGCGGAATTTCGTATAGGCAGGATTATGCGGTGTGGATTTGCGCCCGGTCCCAGTTCACGAAAAGGATGGCATTTTTCAAAGCGAAGATGAGTGATTTCAGCCAATGCGCCGTGCCGTCTGGACAGGATGCGGAAAAGGCTGAGAGCTTGCCGGCGTGGGCCAAATAAAGGCCACAAAACAATCCAATCGATCCAAACCAAAGATAAAAGGGGCGCATCATCGACCGGCCAAAATCCGAGAGCGAGTCGTAAAGAATGCCGAACCAAAAAGCCGCGTGCCACCATTTATGTTCGGTCCCACGCTTCGAACGGATTTCGCCTTTGAAAGCTCTGGCTTCGAGTTCGTGATCGTGACCCTGAATTGCTATTCGACGAAGAGCACGATAGTTGCTGGCATAATGCTGATTTGTATGCCGCCAAAAATTAAGAATTGGAAATTCTACGTTATCTAAATCCGGTGCTTCATCAAACTGTGACTGATTAAATCGCGGAACACGCTCAAATATTGTTCCAGTTAAATCGAAAATGCTTAAAAATTTACTGGCTGTAAAACTTGCGCGGCCTATGAAATGGCCGTTCGTCAAGTTGACGGCATATTTAAAACTGGATGTGAAAAATGACGCATCTCTATGAAAGGTGGTTGATACAAAGTAAGCACCTTGATGAAAAATAGCTGCCCTAAACCAAGCTGGGCAATAGAATAAAGCATGATCAAAAATAGCACTTGAATGAAATTCAGTTTCTGTAAAATCAGCTTCTCCAGGAAATATAAAATCGTCGAAATCTAGAGCCCAATTTTTTGTAAATAAAGATTGTTTTTTTAGTCGTCCTTGTTCATCTAATACCGCTTTGTCAGATATTCTTGCCAATGACATATTGGAAAAATCTACGCGTGCCTCGTCTAGCCAATTTTGAACTTCAATTGCATGTCTGCGGCGCCACGCTATTCGGGATTCGTTGGCGCGGTCCAATAATTCAAATTGATTAGACTCGAGCAAACTTTGACCTTTGGCCCTTATTCGATTGGCCCACCCATTCCATATCGCCTTAGCAGCCTCATGCGCTTCATCCTCCGACTTTCCGTGCCCCACCGCCGCCGCTCGTGCATCCTCACATTTCTGCCAGAGCGCGATTGTCTCATCCCGTGTCATGCCGCCTCCCACTCATACCGCTTTACCGCTACGGTACATTATGAGGCGCATCCTTGACCACTCGGCGAAATGCATAAACGGATGGTGGTTTGAGCAACACGAATGCTATGGCTAAAAGCCCAAGCGGTCGCCTGTTTCCGCTTTGCGTGATGACGGTCGGCCTTCGTGCCGAATCGAGATTTAAACCTCCGGCTGCTCCGCGCCGAGCGCTGCGACCGCAGCACGGGCGACCTCAAGATCCTCCTCGCCCGTCCCCGAACCGACGCCGGCCCCGCCGACACAGCCGCCGGCGATGAAGATCGGCAGGCC
>CAZMAC010000526.1:0-2558 GCA_964564085.1 uncultured Hyphomicrobiaceae bacterium | reverse complement strand
CCTTCCTGGCGTCGGCGAAGGACCAATGGGTGCAAGCCCGGCTACAGGACGAGACAGGCCAGTCCGGACGGTTTATCGGCCACACCCTGGACGCCCGGGCTCGCTATTGGCTGGTTCCTGACAGTTTGCGCCTCGAAATCGGGGCGTCCGGCCTGCTCTACGGGGATTATCCCAAGAATGTGCCTGGCGGACCGGGAGGGGATGGCACGCTCTACGGGTACGCACAAATCACGGCGCAATTCTAAGGTCACGCCATTCTCAAATTGATCAATAGGCTGGTTCACGCCTGATCAGTCTTGCGACTGGACGGTGGTTCAGAACGGCAGCTTGAAACCGGGAAGCAGGCCGCCGCCGAGGTCCTTGGTCGCCTCGCGCATCGCCTCTTCCATATTGGCGTCCAGGGCTTTTCGTGCATCGGCATGGGCCGCCTTGATAAGGTCCTCGATGATTTATTGTACAACGTTAAGCAGTAGGCGGCCAAAACCCATTTTTCGTCTGAAACGATAATTTTCCTCAATGCGCATTCATAAAAAAAAGCGCAAGCAATAATGCCTACGCTCAGTGGGAGGAAGGTTTGTTAACGAAAGAAACTAGAAATCACCATGAATTCCCGTAGCCACATTTGCGGACCGGAACGCGGATCCATTTACAATATCTTTCGCCACGGATGCATTTACGGATATACCGGCAATATTCGCGTCCGTAATACCAGATACATTTGCGCTGTTTGAAGCAACGCGGTTCCGCTTTTTCGCATACATATTTTTTACGATAGCGCGTATAGCCGCATTTTTTTCTAGGGTAGTGGCGATCTTCGTAATCGTAATATTCTTCTCTGTAATGATCATCGCCATAATAGTCGACGCGTTTAAGTGCCTGTACCTGAATTGCGCTCGATTTTCCGAGTTGCAAGAAAGAACTATGCGATGCCGCTTGTGCTGGCATTAATACGATCGCAGCGGATACTGCGAAAATGAAAGCAGCGGCTAGATTAGGTAAGTATTTTTTCATGACAAGGGGTCCCGGCAGTGAGAAAAGCTGCCGAGAGCATGTAAGAAATTTAAAAAAAATTGAATAAAATTCACAGGAAAAGGTAAATATGAAAAATTATGGTTAATTTAACCATAATAAGGGTGGTCTTCGCATGACCGGGAAGAGCACAAATACTTAACCAGCTCATGTTTAAAAGCCTTACGCAGCTTTCGGCGCGGATGACTTTTGCTGGTTCCTATCAGATGCGAGATCGGGCGGCGTCGCCTCATCGGTCAGTTCCAGGATGATATTTTCCAGTCCCAAGACCGTTTGTGACTGGCTACCAAGCCGCCGCACAGAGACCGTACGCTCTTCGGCCTCGCGCCGTCCGACAACGAGCAGTACCGGGATTTTGGCGACCGAATGCTCACGGACCTTGTAGTTGATCTTCTCATTACGAAGGTCGGTTTCGACGCGCAGACCCGCCTTCCGTAGAGCTGCCGCCACTTCAAGCGCGTAATCGTCTGCCTCGGACACGACGGTCGCCACGACGGCTTGCACCGGCGACAGCCAGAGCGGCAGATGACCCGCATAGTTCTCGATCAATATGCCGATGAAGCGCTCCAGCGAGCCGAACATTGCGCGGTGGATCATCACCGGAACATGTTTCTCGCCGTCCGGCCCGATATAAAATGCGCCGAGCCGTTCCGGCATATTGAGATCGACCTGCACCGTACCGCACTGCCAATGACGGCCGATGGCATCGAGCAGCGTATATTCCAACTTCGGTCCATAGAACGCGCCTTCGCCTTCATTGATCGTGTAAGGCACGCCGGCTGCATCCATCGCTTCTTCGAGAGCGGCCTCTGCACTCTCCCAGACCTCGTCTGACCCGACGCGCACCTCCGGCCTGGTCGCCAGTTTGATGATCACGTCTTCAAAGCCGAAGTCCTTATATATGGCCAGAATTTGCTCATTCAGCGCGATACATTCCTCATGCAGCTGATCCTGCGTGCAGAAAATATGCGCATCATCCTGCGTGAAATGCCGCACGCGCATAATGCCATGCAGCGCACCGGACGGCTCATAGCGATGCACCTTGCCGAATTCAGCGAGTTTCAGCGGCAACTCGCGATAGCTTTTCAAGCCGTTTTTAAAGATCTGCACATGCCCCGGGCAGTTCATCGGCTTGCAGCAATAGACCTTCTCATCGGGCGTTTCCGCGATATACATATTCTCGCGGAATTTCTCCCAATGACCGGACTGCTCCCAGAGCGTGCGCTCCATCATGTCGGGTGAGTTGACCTCGACAAAACCGGCCCTGTCCTGCACGCGGCGGATATAGCTGATGAGGCTCTGGAAAATCGACCAGCCTTTTGGGTGCCAGAAAATCGAGCCCTGTGCCTCTTCCTGGAAATGAAACAAATCCATCTCCCGGCCGAGACGGCGATGGTCGCGCTTTTCCGCCTCCTCCAGCATTTTCAGATAGGCGTCGAGATCGGTGGGTTTTGCCCAGGCCGTACCGTAAATGCGCTGAAGCTGGGCATTGCGGTGATCGCCGCGCCAATAAGCGCCTGCTAGCTTTT
>CAZMAC010000525.1:0-2566 GCA_964564085.1 uncultured Hyphomicrobiaceae bacterium | reverse complement strand
GTCGTCACCAGGGCTTTGGCCCCGGCGATCTCCATTCGCGCGCGCGCTGGCTCCGGTCCAAAGGCCGAAAAGAGTGGGCAGAAAACCGCGCCGCGCTTCCATGTCCCAAGCGCTGCCACATAAAGCACAGGGATGCGTCCTAGAAGGCTGAAGACCACATCGCCTCTCGCAATGCCCAGTCTCTCAAGCGCGCTCGCAAACCGGCTCGACTGCCCGGCAAGGTCTTCATAGGTAATAAGGCGGCGGCTTCCGTCCCGCGAAATCCAGCGCAGCGCTGTCTTCCCGCCACGGCCGCGGCGCACTTGTGCTTCCACGGCGAGATCGGCGATGTTGATAGATCGATCCGCATCGGCGCCCAAAAGCTGATCGCGCGCCTCGCGCCAGCTGAAAGTCCCACGCGCCTGATCGTAATCGGCAAGGTTATGCGCAAGGGTGCCCGTTGCTGAAGGCTTGGAGATGCTCGGCCAATCCATGGCATGTCCTCACAGATTTTCTTTCAGGCTAAACGTCGATGCGCCATGCTGGCTTTGACGATGATCAAGTCGGACCTACGAAGATCGATTTTCCAAAGGTGAGGGATTGCGCCCCAGTGGTTTGATCCGAATAGATAACTCCCGTGACAATCAGCTATCGTCGCCATTAAGCAGCGCTTCCATGGGCTGGCGTTCACGCTCGACGATCGTCTTAAGGAATTCGTCCGTACTGCCCATTTTACGAAAGGCTTTATAGCCGCGTTCCAGGAAATCCTGCAATTCTCCGAGCCCGCCAAGGCGGGCGGGTTGGCGCATAGCGGAGAGGGCGGCCCCAATGAAGCGGCTCCGCGTCAGTCTTTCGAGTGAGCGCCCGATATCGCCGATCAGCTCGATCTGGCGTTCGCGCTCAGCCCGGCGTCCAACCTCGCGGTAAGCCTTTGTATAATCGGCAGCCGTCATACGACCCGCTTTCGGTCTAAGCACACGAAGCATCGCTGCATCAAGCCGCTCCGACAGCGTATTGAGCTCGACCGCATTGGCCACCGTCTCAAGCGCGCCGGCAGGCAGCGTCCTTTTCATGACCGGAAGAATGCGCCTGATATCGTCTTCGTGATGACTAAGATCCTTTGGGCCGTAAATATCTGTGAGGAAGAATGCGGCCGTGCCCCCGAAACGCTTGCTGGCCAGCAGATCAGCATAACTGCGTGCGAGCCGTTCGGCCTGCCATTGACGCAAAAGCTCACGTAGCGCAGCGATATCCGGCTCTTTAATAAGAGACGCCCGGGTATCAAGAGCTAAATCGAGCTGCTTAACCAGACGCCTGATAATTTCTTCCCTTTTTGGCATAGGTCAATGTTTATCATCTCGCCCTATGTTTAATAAGGCGAGGTGGGAAAGCCCTCGATGCGGCGTTTTTTAACCGCTATCAGGCTAGTTCGGACTGGATGCGGGTGAAAGATGGAACAGTTGATGTTGATGGCGGCTGGTGCATTTATTCCAGTGGTCCGGGTATTTTTATCCGTCTAGCTCCGCGCGGCTGATTCAAAAGATGATGAAGAAAGAGTTGGAATAGCTTGCCTCATGACGGTTGCCAGCAAGTTGCTGCAGGCTATCCGAAGCGTCCCGTGATATAATCTTGCGTTAGCGAATGTTGTGGCCGCAGGAACATCGCCTCTGCGTCTCCCTGTTCTATGAGCCGACCGAGATGATAGAAGACCACGCGCTGCGCGACGCGGGCGGCCTACTGCATGTTATGCGTAACGATCACTATCGACATCTGATGACGAAGCTGGTCGATAAACTCTTCGAGTTTTGCGGTCGCGAGAGGGTCGAGCGCGGATGCGGGCTCGTCCATCAGCAAAACTTCCGGCGCAGTCGAAAGGGCGCGCGCGAGACAAAGGCGCTGTTGCTGTCCGCCCGAAAGGTCCGTTCTCGGTTCGCGGAGCCGGTCTTTCACTTCTTCCCAAAGCCCCGCGATTTTCAGATAACGCTCGACAAGATCGCTTGTTTGCTTGTGCCCCCAAACAAGATTGTGCAGACGCGGACCATAAGCGACATTTGCGAAGATGGAGGAGGGAAAGGGATTTGGTTTTTGAGCGATCCAGCCGATATGGCGCCGAAGAATGGGAGGGCCGACATCTGGCGCATAGATGTCCGAAGCGAGCGTTCACAGGCTCAAATTGTATGTTGTTGAAACAGGCAAAGCAGGCATAGCGCAGGCTTAGTGATTTGTGCCTAGGATGACTTTAAAAGCTTCCGGCGGATCGTAGCAAAATAATATTGCCGCTTTTTTGGCGTCTCGAAGCCAGCAATGTACGAAACCGCTAAGCGATATTTTTTGGCGGCATCCCATTTCCACTCGATAAGCATTGAATAAGCTGGCTGACAATTTGAGAGCTCCGTTCCGAGATCGAGGTGTTGACCTCAATCCAAATAAAAGTTTCCCATGAGTACGCGCACCATCACCCCGTTGCAGCAGCGCATGATCGATGACATGCAGGCTCGCAAGCTTCATCCTCGAACACAGAAAGCGCATTTAGGAGCTGCAAACGATTTATCGCCGGAGGTACGACAATCTTTTACTGGCGCGCCTT
>CAZMAC010000524.1:0-2567 GCA_964564085.1 uncultured Hyphomicrobiaceae bacterium | reverse complement strand
TAAACGTCGTCAAGTTGATCTATTTCAAAAAGTTAGCGCAACTGTCCGCGTCCATCCCCGCCTTCGCGGGGACAGGCTTGGACGCGTGTTGCGCTAGGAAAGCGCGGTAAGACTCATGGTTGGATCCGACGCCCTCATTCAATCAGGGAGGATAAGGCGCTAGCTCTTTTGCCGATATCCGTAAAAAAACTCGGAAGCGTAGTTAATTCTGGAAAACTCTGTGGAGAAAAAATTATTCGCACCGCCATACTTTCAATAACCGGCATCAAAACTTATATCTGCCGTGGTTATTAAGTCGTGCCTCGGCGCTATCAAAGAAGTTAACGCGAGAGGTAAGGTTCTATGAATTTGTTAACAATGTTGCGCAAATGCCCAACCTAAACTGTTTTTTCTAGAAGATAGTTACCGCCGTGACTTTCAAAAATGCGTAAGTATGGTACTATGAGAGCTTCAAAGTGCACGTCTGGTGACAATAAGTAAAACTTTTCGCTTCAGCGGTAGATAATAATTCAGCTAAGTGTAAGCGGGAATTCAGCCCTTAAAATCAATGGCTGACTCGATGTAATTTTTGCTTTCGCCGTGACGTATTTTGCTTTGAGCACCTTGCGACTGTTGCCATAGGGGGATTTGGGCTCAGTCGTTCAAAACAGCCTTGGTGGATGAGTGGGCTCGCTGGCTTTGAATTGCCATGTGGCGGTAGCTAAAGCGTCAGTCGGGCCCTGGATAGTCCGCGCCGAAAGAGAAATGTGAGAACGAGTATGGCTGCGAAAAAAAAATCGACACAACGAAATGGCTTTCGGAAAGATGAGTTCATCGTGTATCCGACGCACGGTGTTGGGCGTATCGTAGGGATCGAGGAGCAGGAAATCGCCGGCTGCAAGCTGGAGCTTTTTGTCATCCATTTCGAAAAAGATAAAATGACTTTGCGCGTGCCTGTGGCAAAATGCGAAAGCGCCGGGATGCGGAAACTCTGCGATGGGGCGCTGCTTGAGAAAGCCATGGACACTCTGCGTGGACGTGCACGCATTAAGAGAACCATGTGGAGCCGCAGAGCGCAGGAATACGAAACCAAGATTAACTCCGGTAATCTGATTTCGATTGCCGAGGTGGTCCGGGATCTCTATCGCTCCGACAATCAGCCCGAACAGTCCTATTCAGAGCGCCAGCTTTACGAAGCGGCTTTGGACCGTATGGCGCGCGAAATTGCCGCCGTGCAGGATGTCGATGAAGTTATGGCAATTCAGGCGATTGGCGAATCCCTGAACAGTGGAACCCGGGCAAATCCGAAAACCGTTGAGATCGAAGAAGCTCAGGATGAGGCGGCCTAATCTGGCCGTTCATTCCGGCGCATGACGGAATCAGTCTCACGGATCTTATGCTCGGAAGACTTCGCTGACCGGGTACTTCACGGCGGCGAATCTACATGACCTTGCCGTTTTGGACAAACGTTCGTCCGAATAATGTCCCTGTTTTGTAGCGTTTCCGGACGGCGAAGCGTTTTTCAGCCCCGTTCTTCGCCTTCGCGGGGACATGGCCCGTGCGCGCCATGATTTGCCATGCCTCGCCTGAAAGCGCTCTAAAACCCATGCTCGATCCGTGCGTAAAGCTGCTCAGCGAATCCGTAAATGACCTGACCCATGAAAGGCGCTGATACGGAAATCACGAGCAAGATCGCAATGATCTTCGGGATGAAGGTGAGGGTCACCTCTTGCACTTGTGTCAGTGCTTGAAACAACGCGATAATCAGGCCAACGGCCATAGCGGCAGCAACCGCCGGGCCGGAGGCCATAATGATCGTCCATATCGCTGACTGAACGATGTCAAGCGCGTCGGCCTGGTTCATATCAGGAGATGGTAATTCCGGCGTTTAGTGGAATCTCCTGGCCGTTCTCCAGTACAGCCACCCCTCCGCCAGCGACGATTTTCAACGCCTCGGCTTTACCGCTGAAAAGTCCGTCGGAGGACCTCACTGTCCGTCCAATGACGCCTTCGGCTTGGGAAAGTGCGAAAGACGTCATGAGTTCATCCAGCTTGCTGTTCGTTTTGATGGATTGCTCGACATTGGAAAACGTTGCGAGCTGAGCGATATATTGTGCAGAATCCTGCGGCTCGGTGGGATCCTGGTTTTTTAGTTGCGCGATCAACAGCGTCAGAAAGGAATCGTAGTCCAGCGTCGCTTGATTTTCGTTTTCGACATTGGACGCACCGCCAACTGATAGCGCCGTGCTTGTGGCCGAAGAGACATCCATTAGGCAACCTCGCGTTTTTCGTTGTCATCAATTTCAATCACCGGACTACCGGCGAGGATGGTTTCTTCAACGCGATACAAGCCTCGAATCGTCTTCAAGGCATCAAAGATTTTTTCAGCGGCTATAAGGTCGCCGACCGATTTGAGACCCTCCAAAATCTCCTCATTCTCAAAAGCTGCTAAGAGCAGCCTATGGGTTTTTTCAAAAACCAGCTTTGCAGTTTCAGCATTTGCCGGATCCATCAGCATGGTTTGCACGACGAAGTAGAGCTGACGAAGAGGCGTCGTCGCTTGATTCGCTTGCAAAACATGACTCTCT
>CAZMAC010000523.1:0-2574 GCA_964564085.1 uncultured Hyphomicrobiaceae bacterium | reverse complement strand
TCCTCTATCATGGCGGGCACATTTTCGCGGACGCTAACGCGCATGAGAAGTCCGGCAGAGCGGAGCCGCTTTACACCATCCGCTTTACGGCGCAAGAGCTTTGGGGCGTCAATGCTGATCCTCATCATAGTGTGACTGTCGATCTATGGGAGCCGCATCTTGAGCCCGCCTGACACCATGACGCCGGAAAAGCCGTTCGATGAACCCTGGCAGGCCAAAGCCTTCGCGCTTGCCTTGCATTTGAACGAGCAGGGTCTGTTTACCTGGCCGGAATGGACGCAAAGATTCGTTGAGACAGTGCGGCAAAATCCGCCATCACCGGATCAATCGGAGAACGCAGTCTATTGGCGAAATTGGATTTTGACGCTGGAACACATGATTGCTGAACGCGGCCAGGCATCGCCAGATCAAATCGATAAGCTGACTGCTGCCTGGCGCAACGCTTTTGAGACGACACCGCATGGTCAGCCCGTCGAACTTCCCAAAGCTTGCGATGTCGCCAGCTAAAAGCGCTCTACCCACGACCGCAGCTCGACTTCCCAGGTCCAGGCGCTGCGGTCCTGCTGAAGCACATGCAAATAGGTTCGCGCAATGGCATCAGGGTCGAGCATATTGTCGGGCGCATCTGCCAGTTCCGTCCGCCCCGGATTTCGGATCGCGCCGTCGATCACGAAATGGGCCACATGAATGCCCTGCGGCTGGAGTTCGCGCGCGATGCTCTGGGCAAGGCCGCGAAGCGCGAATTTGCCCATCGCGAATGGCGCCGAATTTGCGTAGCCCTTCACGCTTGCCGACGCCCCCGTAAAAAGGATCGCCCCATGCTTGTTCGGCAAAGCCCGCTTGGCAAAAGCCTGAGCCACCAGAAAACCGCCATAAGCGCTAACTGTTAGAGCGTTGGCCACACCAGCCCGGTCCAGCTCGATCAGCGGACCGCGCGCCCGCGCGCTCGGATTGTAGACAACGACGTCGGGCGTGCCGCCGAGCTTATCCGAGATAGCGTCAAAAAGCGCATCGACCTGATCCGGTTGCGATACATCGCAGGAATGAGCGACAGCATTCACTTCGCCCGCAAGTTTGCCAAGCTTGTCTGTATTACGGGCGGCAAGACCGATTTTGAGCCCCGCCGACGCAAAAGTTCTTGCGATAGAGGCGCTCAGACCATCGCCCGCTCCGACAATCAGTGCGCGTTCGTATTTTGGCGTCATCGTTTCACCTCTCAAAGAAAACCGGATCTGCGCAAAAACGGATAGCTCCGTTCTATTAGCCAGCTTATCAAATTCCCAGCCCGCCAAGGAAGTTTCAAATGCAATTCACCGGCTCAAGCGGCACCAGCCGATCCCAAAGCCACACACGCAAAGGGCGGCCACCCCTTTGCAAAACGCATCGATTGTCTGAAAGTCGGAGGACGTTAAACCGGCTTCGGAGCAATAACCTTGAGCGCATGAGGGGAAATTGAATAACGAAGCGGTGTCTCAAGCTCCTCGATCTCCCCGTCATTCGAGACGCGCACTTTTCGTCGGTGACTACGCAACACAATCTCGCTAGCACAGAACTCCTCAACATCCGGTGCCCGATCCCACCGTCCTAACATTCTTTTGGCAATTGTTAGGCTCATTTCACCACCACTGCGGTGTTTCGACAAATAAAGCGCAAGTTGCCCGCTATCGAGACAAGCGCGTGTCAACATAACGCCGGGCGATTGAGATAATGGATTGTTCGAGATCGCAATCGACAAAGCCCTTACCCGTCTTGTGAGCTTTCCGTCATCCACTTCGACGGCAAAACGGCGCCGGTTGGACAGAAAATTTCTGAAAAGCGCAAAGTAGCCGTGGAGTCTTTCCGAAAAGATTGCACCGCGAAGCGCCCGGCGCTGTTCCGCAACTCGAATTGGGAGGCCGAGCAGCGAATTACATAAGAACATATGCCCATTGACATAGGCTACATCGATTGCGGTTGGTTCACCGTCTCGGATAGTGGCAGCAGCTTCTACCGGATCGAACGGGATTTTCAGATCTCTTGCCAGCCGGTTGAGCGTTCCGAGCGGAATGATCCCCAGGGCTGTGGATTTGCCTGTCAGTTTTTTGCCGGCGGCGAGTATTGTTCCATCCCCGCCGCCGATAGCGAGGATATCAATATGGTTCGTAAGCGCTCGCTGCATTGCCGCGTCAAGCTCAGCCGGCTCGGCAAGTTCGATATGAACCTCATTGCCGTCGCTTTTGAGGCAGGATTCAATGGCGCTTGCAATCTGCTTCGCGTCTTCGCCGACAAGCGCGCCCGCTTTGGCGTTAAGAATTCCATGGATTAGCATGTCAAATAAACAGCGCAACCGCGATGTGGTTTCAATGCTTGCGTTCTAATTTTTGCCGAAAAAACAAGCGTGATCCGCAATGCGAAGTCATCATTTCTGCGTTCGCGATGAGCTTGCCTAACACCTGTTCGGGTCAGCAATTTAAATCGTTCTGTGCTATTTTCACCAGCCATCGATCTATGTCATAATCGCGCGAACGTTGCTCGAAGAAGCAAACAGGTGCCTTTCTAGGCCAGATAGAACGATGCAAATTGACCTGCCTCGGG
>CAZMAC010000522.1:0-2578 GCA_964564085.1 uncultured Hyphomicrobiaceae bacterium | reverse complement strand
GGCCAGCCGCTCAGCCTCATCCCGGCTCGCGACATGAACAATCAGCGGATTGAACCGCGGCCGCCCCTTCGCCTCGAAAATCCGGGCAACGGCTTGTCCCTTGGTTGCATTCGCTCCAAGGCCGTATACGGTTTCCGTCGGAAAAGCGACCAGCCCGCCCTTGCGAATGATCTGCGCGGCAATTTCGATCGTCTCAGGCAAAGCTTTCGCAATAGTTAGCATTTCTTGAATAGGATATGGCGCTACCCTGATCTGTGATAGCCAGTATCACAACCTCTCTTTTTGCTTAAGACCAATCCCTATACAGTATAAGGTTGAGAAAAGCTGCCGGAAACAGGCGGCGCCATTTGCCGGGAGGAATAATGGCTTATCAAGCGCCAGTCTCAGATATTTCTTATGCTCTTAACGTCATTGCCGGTTTCTCCCGCCATTTGGAAAGCGGGCTGTTTGACGATCTGGACGCTGCAACGGTCGTTGCGAGCCTGGAAGAGGCAGGCCGGTTCGCCAGCGTAGAACTCGCCGCAATTAACCGGATTGGCGATGAGCAGGGCGCGCAGCTTGTTAATGGCGAAGTCGTCATGCCGCCGGGCTGGAAGGACGCTTACCGCAAATTCTGGGAAGGCGGCTGGAACGCCCTGCCCTCCCCCATGGAACATGGCGGCCAGGGGCTGCCTGTGGCGCTCGCGATGGCCGTGAACGAGATGTGGAACGGGGCGAATATGGCCTTCGGCCTCAATCCGATGCTAACGCAAGCGGGCGTTGAGGCAGTTTCGAAATACGGCTCCGATGCGCTTAAAAACGTCTATCTGCCGAAAATGATCTCCGGCGAATGGACCGGGTCGATGCAGCTCACCGAGCCGCATGCCGGGTCCGATTTGCGCTTTCTCAAGACACGCGCCGTGCCCCAGGGCGATGGGTCTTACAGGATTTCCGGCACCAAGATCTACATTACTTTTGGAGAGCACTCACTGACGGACAACATCGTCCATATCGTGCTTGCCCGCCTGCCCGATGCGCCGGAAGGGACCAAGGGCATTTCGATGTTTCTGATCCCGAAATTTCTTGTGAATGAGGATGGATCGCTCGGACAACGCAACGATGTGCGCTGCGCCAAGCTTGAGCATAAGCTTGGCATTCATGGCAGCCCGACCTGCGTGCTCAATTATGGCGATGAAGACGGTGCGATTGGCTGGATGGTCGGCGAGGCGCATCGCGGGCTTTATTACATGTTCACGATGATGAACCAGGCGCGTTTGGGCGTAGGCTTTCAAGGAGTCGGACTGGCCGAACATGCTTTTCAGGATGCGCTCAGCTATGCCCGCGAGCGACGGCAAGGCAGCACCGAGGACACAGCGGCAGGCGAGATGACACCGATCATCAATCATCCCGATGTCCGGCGGATGCTGTTGTCCATGAAAGCCAAGATCGCCGCCGCGCGCGCCATCTGCTCATTGAACGCGGTATCGCTCGATCTCGCCAAATACGCCAAGGACGACGCGGCCCGCGCCAAAGCCGACGCGCGCGCCGCATTGTTGACACCGGTGTCGAAAGCCTATGGGTCCGACATTGCCGTCGAGGTCGCGTCGGAAGCCATACAGGTGCATGGCGGCATGGGCTTTATTGAGGAAACCGGCGTGGCGCAGCATTATCGCGATGCCCGGATCGCGCCGATCTATGAAGGCACGAACGGTCTTCAGGCGCTCGATCTCGTTACGCGCAAGCTGCCATTGAACAATGGCGAGACGGTCCGCATGCTTATCGAGGATCTAAAGGAGACCGTGCGGGACGTTCAGGCTTCGAACGAGCACGCATTCGGCGTAATGGGCGAGTGCCTCTCCGAAAGTGTCGCCGATTTGGAAGAAACCAGCAACTGGCTGCTGGGGCAACTTTCGGAAAATCCAAATGCAGCCCTTGCCGGCGCGACGCCCTACTGCCGCCTTTTCGCGCATGCGGCCGGCGGTGTCCTTCTCGCAAAAGGCGCTCTGGCAGCGGCCTGCGCAAATGGATCGATTGCCGATAGTGAGGCACATATTTCAACCGCGCGGCACTTCGCCGAGACGCAAGCGCCGCTCACAGCAGGTCTAAAACGCGCCGTCTTTAACTGTCATGAAACTGTCATCAACGCAGCATCGGACAGGGTTTTAGGCTAATCTGAATTCGCTATTCCGCGATCGGTTCACACCAATTCAAACAAGAAAAGGGTTGGGACAGATAAATGCTAAATGGAAAGACGCTCTTCATCACTGGCGGCAGCCGCGGTATCGGCCTCGCGATCGGTTTGCGGGCCGCCAGAGATGGCGCGAATGTTGTTGTTGCGGCAAAAACCGCAGAGCCGCATCCCAAGCTTGAAGGCACGGTTTACACCGCCGCCGAAGAGATCGAGAAAGCCGGGGGCAAGGCGCTGCCGCTTGTTTGCGACATCCGGATTGAAGAGCAGCTTGCCGAGGCCGTCGACAAGACCGTGCAAACTTTTGGCGGCATCGATATTTGCGTCAACAATGCAAGCGCGATTTCGCTGACCGGCACGCTGGACACCGATATGAAGCGTTACGATCTGATGATCCAGATCAATGCGCGC
>CAZMAC010000521.1:0-2582 GCA_964564085.1 uncultured Hyphomicrobiaceae bacterium | reverse complement strand
GAGCAGCAGATCGTCTGCGGCTATGAAAGTCTTTTGCATCGGTTATCCGGCGACGCGGCGTGCTGCGGTAAGATCGGCATTATAGCGGGAGTCGGCAAGCGCGGCCCCGGCGTCGCAAGCCGGGGGAGGGCGGTCAGCTTCCCGGCCATAAGGTTGATGCGATCATCGCCAAGGTGCGCCATTCAACGCCCGGCGTAGGCCTGAATTCGCCGCCGCCGCATCACGACATCTATTCCATCGAGGATCTGGCGCAACTGATCTTTGATTTGAAAAATGTCAATCCGGGAGCTGATGTCAGCGTCAAGCTCGGCTCCGAAGTCGGCGTCGGTACGGTCGCAGCAGGCGTTTCGAAGGCGCGCGCGGATCATGTGACGATCTGCGGTTTCGAAGGCGGCACGGGCGCTTCGCCGCTCACCTCGATCAAGCATGCAGGTAGCCCGTGGGAGATCGGCCTTGCCGAGACGCATCAGACGCTGGTGCTGAACGCGCTGCGCGGGCGCATCGCCGTGCAGGTCGATGGTGGCATCCGCACGGGTCGGGACGTTCTGATCGGCGCGCTGCTCGGCGCGGACGAGTTCGGCTTTGCGACCGCGCCGCTCATTGCAGTCGGCTGCCTGATGATGCGCAAATGCCATCTCAACACCTGCCCGGTCGGCATCGCGACGCAAGATCCTGTGCTGCGCAAGCGTTTCAAGGGCCAGCCCGAGCACGTCATCAATTATTTCTTCCTGGTTGCCGAAGAGGTCCGCGAATTCATGGCGGCGCTCGGTATTCGGACCTTCAACGAGCTGATCGGCCGCTCCGACTGGCTCGACAAGGAACGCGCCATTGCGCATTACAAAGCCAACGGCCTCGACTTTACGCATCTCTTCTTCAAGCCGGGGGTGCCGTCCGAAGTTGCGATCTTCAATTCGGAGCGGCAGAACCATCCGATTGACAACATCCTGGATCGAAAATTGATCGAGCTGTCAAAACCGGCGATTGAAGAAAAGCGCCCTGTGAAGCTCGATCTCACCATCGGCAATACCGACCGGACGACCGGGGCGATGCTCTCCGGGGCCATTGCCAAGAAATACGGTCATGACGGTCTGCCCGAGGACACGATCTGGATAACTTTGCGCGGCACCGCGGGACAAAGTTTTGGCGCATGGCTTGCCCATGGGGTCACGCTTAATCTGATCGGCGATGCCAATGACTATGTTGGCAAGGGCCTGTCCGGCGGGCGGATCATCGCGCGGCCCGCGAAAGAAAGCGCGATTTCGCCGGAGGAAAGCATCATTGTTGGCAATACGGTGCTTTACGGTGCGATTGCCGGCGAATGCTATTTCCGTGGCATTGCTGGTGAGCGCTTTGGCGTGCGAAATTCTGGCGCCGTCGCGGTCGTCGAAGGCACGGGCGATCATGGCTGCGAATATATGACCGGAGGCATCGTCACTGTGCTCGGCAAGACCGGTCGCAATTTCGCTGCCGGCATGTCGGGCGGTATTGCCTATGTCCTTGACGAGGATGGCACATTTGAAGAGCGCTGCAATATGGCCATGGTCGATCTTGAGCCGTTGCCGGCTGAAGAGGAGCGCATGAACCGCTTTAGTCATCAAGCGGGTGATCTGGCCAGCCACGGTGTCGTTGACTTGCAGCGCGACATGACGCAGTTCGACGCTCAGCGTCTGCGCCAGCTCATTGAGAACCATCGCCATTACACCGGCTCCGAACGGGCCAGGCAAATCCTTGAAAATTGGGACGCCTATCTGCCGAAATTCATCAAGGTCATGCCGGTCGAATATCGCCGGGCGCTGCAAGAGATGAAGGAAGCCCAAACGGCGGACACAACCGGTTTTGATGTTCTTGAAGTTGGCATGCAGCGCGCGAGCGGCGCCTAGAGCGGCGGATCTCAAATCGGAAGCGGCCGTGCCGCTCTAATGGCGCTGCTGCTGCAACGTGGACTCTGTAAAACAAAAGCTAAAGTCTGGAAGAAAAGGCATGGGGAAAATTACCGGTTTTCTTGAATTTGAGCGCGAGGATCGCACCTATGCGCCGGCGGCCGAACGTATACGCCACTTCAAGGAATTCGTCATTCCGCTTGAAGACCGCGATGTCCGGCGTCAGGCTGCGCGTTGCATGGATTGCGGCATTCCCTATTGCCACACCGGGTGTCCGGTGAATAATCAGATTCCGGACTGGAATGACCTCGTCTATCACGAAGACTGGCGCGAGGCGGCTGACAATCTCCACTCCACCAATAACTTCCCCGAATTCACCGGCCGGATCTGCCCGGCGCCTTGCGAGGCGGCCTGTACGCTGAACCTGGAAGATGCGCCGGTGACGATCAAGACCATCGAATGCACGATCGCGGATAGAGCCTGGCAAGAAGGATGGGTCTTAGCCGAGCCGCCCAAGAAAAGAACCGGTAAGCGCGTCGCGATTGTCGGCTCAGGCCCTGCCGGACTTGCCGCTGCCCAGCAGCTCGCGCGGGCCGGTCACGAGGTCCATATTTTTGAAAAATTCGCTTTTCCCGGCGGGCTTCTGCGCTACGTCATACCCGATTTCAAAATGGAGAAATGGGTTGTCGAGCGCCGCGTCCG
>CAZMAC010000520.1:0-2584 GCA_964564085.1 uncultured Hyphomicrobiaceae bacterium | reverse complement strand
AGCCGAGCAGGCGCTCTTGGGCGCCATTCTGATCAACAACGATGCGATCGAGACCGTCTCGGAGCTGATTGGTCCGGAGGATTTCTATGACCCACTCCATTCCCGCATTTATGAAACAGCGGTGAAACTTGCTCAGGCCGGCCAGCTAGTGACACCGGTGACGCTTAAGGCCTATTTCGATCATGAGCCGAAACTCGACACCATTACGGTTCCACAATATCTCGGACGTCTGGTGAGCCATGCCACCAGTGTAATAAATGCTCCGGATTACGCCAATACGATTCGCGAGCTTGCTCGGCGGCGCGGCCTCATTCTGATCGGAGAGGAGATCGCGGATAGGTCCCATAAGGTGTCAGCCGACATGCCGGTCACAGCCCAGATCGAGGCCGCCGAGGCGGGGCTGTTTCAACTCACCGACCATGGGCGAGGCTTTCGCACACGACGGCTCGATGAGGTGTTACCGGAGGTGCTTACGGCTAGCGCTCAGCGCTATGAGACTGGCAACGCTTTGCCCGGGCTTTCGACCGGCTTTATTTCACTCGATGATCTCCTTGGCGGTTTGAGACCGGGCAATCTGATCGTTCTTGCTGGCCGCCCGGCTATGGGCAAGTCCGCTCTTGCCGAACAGATCGCGCTCAATGTTGCGAGGTTCAGCGCACCCGTGCTGTTCGTTTCCTGCGAAATGTCCGATACCGAGCTTGCCCGCCGGGCGCTTTCGACTGAATGCAGGATCTCCGGCAATAAGATTGAAAGCGGAGATTTCGGCGGCGAGGAAGACTGGCGCCGTATCGAGGCGGCTGGAAAAGCACTCAGCGGCATCCCACTTTTTCTTGACGTAGCAGCCGGGCTGACGCCGGAGACTCTCTTGTCGCAGGCACGCCGTATGGTTCGTACCAGGAATGTCGGGCTGATAATCCTCGATTATCTGCAGCTGATGCGCGTCGATGGCGCACGCGGCCGCTATGAGATCGCAACCGCCGTCTCCAACGCCCTCAAGGCGATCGCGGTCGCCTTGCAAGTGCCGCTGATTGCCATCTCCCAACTCTCAAGGGAAAACGAAAGGCGACAGGACAAGCGGCCCCTGCTTTCCGATCTACGCGAGAGCGGTGCGATCGAACAGGATGCCGATGTCGTGATGTTTGTACATCGGCCGGAATATTATCTGCGCCAGGACGAGCCTGACACTGGTTCTGATGAGTATGAGCAATGGCTAACAAAGCTGCTCCGATGGATCGGTAAGGCGGAGATTATCGTGGCCAAGCATCGGCATGCAGCGACGGGGAAGGCAACGATCAGCTTCGATGCGCCTTGCTCTCGTTTCTTCGATGACCAGGTGCCGCAGCCGTGACCGGAAACCGACCCTTTATCTGCGAATGGCGCGAACAGATGGCGGATTCCGATCTGCCATCAAATGCCAAGCTCGTCCTGCATACCATTGCGCTCTATTTCGATAGGTGGGGTCGCGGGGCGCATCCAAGCCTTCACATGATCGCTTGTCGGGCCTCGCTCCATCGCAGCACTGTCATACGCCAGCTGAAGATCGTCGAACGTTGGCTGGATCAGCGCAAGGGTTCTGGGCGCGGATTTGCAACAGAATATGCCGCGATAATCCCGGAACGGACCGTTATTGAGCTCGCTGAGGCCATCGCCGATCGGAATGTTTCACGGAGATCAGCAAAGGGAAACGGCGCAGGCATTCCCGGACAGAAAGGGTCGCACAGTGCTAACCATTCGATTTCCAAAAAGGTCGCACTGTGCAATGAAAAAGGTCGCACTGTGCGACCCCACATAGTCCAAGAAATAGAAAGAGAGAGTGGCGCATGGAAATTTCATGAAAAGAAGCGAACCATAAGGCTCGACTCTGATGGCATCTACGGGCCGTGTTTCACGCTGCCATGGCCTGCCATTGACTCCTTGGCGACGGCCTGCCGTATTCCTGTCGAAGAGGCACGTGCTATTGCCGAGGGCAACGCGCATAGCTGGGCCGCCAATAATAGAATGCCCGATCACCCTACAGCCTATCTGCGTACGGTGTTCGCTTCCCACAGGGACAGCGACAGGCTGACGGCCGCGAAGACCACACGACTGACGCAGCCGCCGGCACAGGGGAGTCAGCGACAAACCGCCGAGCCGGCGCTTCCAACCCATGCGCGCCAAGTCGCGCTCGTGGCCACTTTCTTCGAGCATGGCGAATGGTCAGCCAAGGTCCGTGAGGCTCTCGGCCCGGCCCCAGGTGAGCCCGGCTGCCGGATTGCATCTGCGATCATTGAAGAAGCGCGAGCCCGGGCGACAATACGGAATGAAAAAGCATGCGGGTAACGAAAGGACTAGGTGCCAGCTATGGAGAGGGGGGAGTAAAAGTCCACAGCCGCAAAATACCGGACCGGTGCCTCCAAGTAAAATTTGCGCAAGAGAAATTGGGGAGGGGGGGCTTTGAGATTAGGTGGTGTAAGGATGAGGATTGAGCGATGAAGGGCCACAAACTGGGAAGCCCGCATGTGAGATTTGGCGTCCGGTAAGTTCAAAGCCACCCAGCGCTGGTCATCGTTCTATTGGCCGCGGTCTGACGATATCTTTCTGAAAC
>CAZMAC010000519.1:0-2585 GCA_964564085.1 uncultured Hyphomicrobiaceae bacterium | reverse complement strand
GGACGGAGCGGCGGCGGCGGGTCGTTGCGGATAACCCGGCTATTCGCGGCATGATTGCGAAAGTTTCCCATCTGGTGCGTATTGTTGAGGAGCCGGCGGCGAAGTAGCTTTTGCCAGGATTAGAAACTAGACTGAGGCGTTTCCATGCAACTCAACGAACTAAAAGACAATGCTGGCGCGACCAAGCCGCGTAAAAGGGTCGGCCGCGGGATCGGCTCTGGCCTGGGCAAGACCGGTGGGCGTGGCTACAAGGGGCAAAAATCGCGCTCCGGTGTATCCATTAACGGCTTTGAAGGCGGTCAAAACCCAATCCATATGCGCCTGCCAAAACGCGGCTTCAACAATCCACAGCGCTTGAAATTTGCCGAGCTTAATCTTGACCAGCTCCAAGCCAGTATAGATCAAGGCAAGCTTGATGCAGGCCAGCTGATTGACGCCAAAATTTTAGTCGAAGCCGGTTTGGTTCGACGCGTTCATGATGGTGTTCGCCTTCTTGGCCGGGGTGAACTGAAATCAAAGGTCAATCTTGAATTGGCGGGTGCGAGCCAGGGGGCTGCCAAGGCCGTGGAGGCGGCTGGCGGAACGATCCAGCTGACGAAAGCGACGCCGAAGAAGGATGGCGCGAATGAAAAGCCGAAAAAGAATAAGAAAGGTGCTGATAAGAAAGCTTGAACGGAGATCGCTCTGGAACTTGGCCGTTGTCGATACCACGTACCTCAGAGCATTGTTGTAGCCCCGTAAAGTCGTATCCCGCTTCGCCGTCGACATAATGTCATAAGACCGCAAGCGCCTGATCGAAATTTGGAGTGGATCGAATGGTTTCGGCCGCTGAGCAGCTCGCCGCAAATCTCAATTTTTCAGCATTTTCGAAAGCTGAGGAGCTGAAAAAGCGCCTTTGGTTTACACTCGGTGCTCTCCTTGTTTACCGCCTGGGGACCTACATCCCCTTGCCTGGTATCGATCCACAAGCTGTTGCTGATCTCTTTCAGCAAAACCAGTCGGGTATCTTGGGGCTTTTCAATACGTTTTCGGGAGGGGCCGTTGGGCGAATGGCGATATTTACGCTCAACATTATGCCCTACATCTCTGCCTCGATTATTGTTCAGCTTCTTACAACGGTTTCCCCCCACCTTGAGCAACTTAAAAAAGAAGGTGAGGCCGGACGAAAACAGATCAACCAATATACGCGCTACGGAACGGTGCTGCTCGCGACGATCCAAGGTTATGGGTTGGCGGTCGGTCTGCAAAGTAGCGGAAATTTGGTCACGAACCCTGGATGGTTCTTTCTGCTGACGACGGTCATCACCTTGGTTGGCGGAACTGTCTTCCTGATGTGGCTCGGCGAGCAGATCACGGCTCGCGGCGTAGGCAACGGTATATCGCTGATCATATTTGCCGGAATTATCGCCGAACTTCCCTCCGCTCTTGCCGGAACGCTTGAACTAAGTCGCCAAGGGGCGCTTTCCGCCGGTTTAATCATTGCCATGTTTGCTGGTGCGATCGCCGTTATTGCCTTCATCGTATTTATGGAGCGAGCTCAGCGCCGGCTTCTTGTGCAATATCCAAAGCGACAGATGGGCAATAAAATGTTCCAGGGCGACAGCTCCCATCTTCCGCTTAAATTGAATACAGCAGGTGTTATCCCGCCGATTTTTGCGTCATCTTTGCTTCTCGCCCCGATTACGATCGCAAATTTCTCGGGTGGTACGGGGCCGGACTGGCTTAACACGGTTACAGCACTGCTCGGTCGGGGACAGCCACTTTTTCTGCTGCTTTATGTTACGGGTATCGTATTTTTTGCCTTCTTCTACACAGCTATTGTCTTCAATCCGCAGGACACAGCAGATAATTTGAAAAAATATGGCGGTTTTATTCCAGGCTACCGGCCTGGTGAAAATACCGCAAAGCATATCGATTACGTTCTGACGAGAATTACGGTTGTTGGATCGGCTTATCTGGCGGCTGTCTGTGTCCTGCCGGAATTGCTGATTTCGTCGGCCGGTGTACCTTTCTATTTTGGCGGAACTTCACTTCTCATCGTTGTGAGTGTGACGATGGATACGGTTGCTCAAATCCAAAGTCACCTGCTCGCACACCAGTATGAGGGCCTAATAAAGAAGTCCAAATTGAGGGGAGTGAAGCGTTAATGAATTTGATTTTGCTCGGGCCGCCCGGAGCCGGGAAGGGAACACAGGCAAAACTGTTGGAGACAAAGTTTGGAATAAAACAGCTTTCCTCCGGAGATATGCTTCGCGCCGCTGTATCGTCGCAAACGCCAGTGGGTCAAAAAGCAAAATCTTATATGGATCAAGGCGCACTCGTACCGGACCAAACTGTTGTCGATGTCGTATTCGAACATCTGGCCGGGATGAAGGATGCTAAAGGTTTCATTCTTGACGGCTTCCCCCGCACAGTTGAACAGGCTGAAGCGCTTGATCGCTGGCTAAATGAGCGCTCGGGCGTTATTGATCGTGTTGTTGTCATCAAAGTTTCCGCCGAGCTTCTCGTGGAACGGATTACAGGGCGTTTCCCCTGTGCGATCTGCGGCGAGGGCTATCTCGATACGTTCAAGCAACCCAAGACCG
>CAZMAC010000518.1:0-2585 GCA_964564085.1 uncultured Hyphomicrobiaceae bacterium | reverse complement strand
CGACCATGATCGACATCGGCGTGGCCAGCCCAAGCGCGCAGGGACAGGCGATGATCAGCACCGAGACCGCCGCGATCATGCCGAAGGTGAAGCGCGGTTCCGGACCGAATGCGGCCCAGGCAATGAAGGCGAGAACGGCGACGCTGATGACCGCCGGCACAAACCAGCCCGCAACACGGTCGGCTATGCGTTGCATCGGTGCGCGGCTGCGTTGGGCCTGCGCGACCATTTGCACGATCTGAGCGAGGACCGTGTCGCGTCCGATCTTGTCCGCGCGCATCACAAAGCTGCCGCTTTGATTGACGGTGCCGCCGATGACGCTCGCGCCCGGCTCCTTGGCGACCGGCATAGACTCACCCGTGACCATCGATTCATCAATGTCGCTACGCCCCTCGATCACCTGGCCGTCAACCGGCACGCGCTCGCCGGGCCTGACCCGAAGCCGGTCTTCAGCTTGCACCTCTTCGAGCGGGATGTCCTCTTCGGTCCCGGCCGCCATGATCCGGCGGGCGCTTTTCGGCGCAAGATCGAGCAGCGCACGGATCGCACCGCTTGTCTGATCGCGGGCGCGCAGCTCCAGGACCTGACCAAGAAGGACAAGCACGGTGATGACCGCCGCAGCCTCGAAATAGACTGGAACGTTTCCGCCGCTCATCCGGAAGGCGTCGGGAAAAATGCCGGGAGCAAGTGTGGCCACAACGCTGTAGACCCATGCAACGCCTGTCCCCATGGCAATCAAGGTGAACATGTTGAGATTGCGCGTTTGAACGGACTGCCATCCCCGTTCAAAAAATGGCCACCCAGCCCAGAGGACGACGGGGGTTGCTAGCGCCATTTGCACCCAATTGGAAATCTGGGCGCTGAAAAGATGAATGCCCGCCAGATGCCCGCCCATTTCGATGAGAAAGACTGGCAGTGTAAGAGCCAGACCGATCCAGAAGCGGCGCGACATATCTGCGAGTTCGGGATTGGGGCCGGCGTCCGCGGTTATGAGTTCCGGCTCAAGAGCCATCCCGCAGATCGGGCAGGAGCCGGGACCGGTTTGCCGGATTTCGGGATCCATTGGGCAAATGTAGATTGCGCCTTCTGGGACCGGGGCGCTCGGCGCTGATTTTTCCGGCGAAAGATAGCGCTCGGGGTCGGCCTCGAATTTTTCCCGGCAACCGGCGCGACAGAAATAATAGGTCTGCCCCTTATACTGTGTGTGATGACTCGCCGTCGCCGTATCGACGGTCATCCCGCAGACAGGGTCAGTCGCAGCCTTTTCCGATGCTTGGTCCTTATGCTGATGCTCGCAGCAATGTTTCTGATGCCCGGAATGCCGATGAGTCTCATGAGAAATCATACGATGTCACTTATTTCGGGCTTTCGATATGGCCGCTTAAATGCCCTAGCAGGGTATAATCTCCCTTGACACTTAATACCCCCTATGGGTATTTGTCAATCATGCAACCCGATAGAAAAAACTCATGCGCGAAACGTCTCAGCAGGATCGAGGGCCAGGTCCGCGGCATCGCTCGTATGATCGATGAAGACCGCTACTGTATAGATGTCGTAACCCAAATCGGTGCAGCAAGAGCGGCATTGCGGCGCGTCGAAGATGAGATTTTGCGTGATCATGTTGCCCATTGTGTCGAGCACGCGATTGCCAGCGGCGATGCCGAGGAACAGCGCCGTAAAGTTGCCGAATTGATGGAGGTTCTTACTCGGGCGGAGCGGTAACATAGAATTTCTTCGGGCAGTGCCGTGAGAGGAGCATGCAGCATCATGATTACGCGACGATCCTTAATTGCTATCGGCGTCTTGACCGCGCTTGGCGTCAACAAATCGGCGAATGCCAAAACGTTGCCACTCGTTACAGTCAACAAGGACCCCAATTGCGGGTGCTGTTCTGCCTGGGTGGATCATTTGCGTGATGCTGGATTTCCCGTAAAGGCGATTGACACACAAGCGCTGTGGGGCATTAAGCAGCGGCTTGGCGTGCCTCAAAACCTTGCCTCTTGTCATACGGCTGAAGTGGGCGGTTACGTCATCGAAGGACATGTTCCGGCGATCGCAATCATCCGTCTCTTGCGGGAAAAACCGGAAGGGCGCGGTCTTGCCGTTCCAGCTATGCCCATCGGATCTCCCGGCATGGAGGTAGAGGGACGCGAGCCGGAGCATTACAACGTCGTGCTGTTTGGTGCTGGCGAGCCCAAGATTTTTGCGCGTTTCAAGGGCGGCAAGCCGGCTGAGTGAGACATACCACCGATTGCTTGCAGTTATCACGCGAGTGATCCAAATCAAATTATTTCAGCGGATTGCCGGGTAAATTCTGTTTTCAAAGAGCAGCGGCAAAGACCTCGTCAAGTCCACCTTTTCGAAATACCCGCGCAGGCGGGTATCTGGTACGTAACCAACTCCGTCTTAACCAGATCCCTGCTTTCGCAGGAATTTCGATGACGCAACATCCAACCCCTCGCCAATCTCCCTTTTGTCACCCCGGAAAATGCGCAGCATTTGTCCGGGGCCGCGTGAGATCGTTCCGCGAATGACCCCGGACAGTCGCTTCGCGCCTTCCGGGGTGACGATTTCCGCAACACCAA
>CAZMAC010000517.1:0-2601 GCA_964564085.1 uncultured Hyphomicrobiaceae bacterium | reverse complement strand
CCTGTCTTTTTTCAACTCAGTGATATATTCGAGGAAAGCAAGCACATGAGATCGAGATCGAAGGAATACCGTCCTTAACTTTCGCTGTTTTGGAGAAAATCGAAACTGATGGCCACCAGTTCCCTTAGTCGCAGTAAATACACATAATGCGTGGCGCGGCGCAAACACCTTTTGGACTGCCTCCACTTAGCGTGAGCTGGAAGGTGGTGGAGAAGAAAGGCGCCGGATGCAGGAGGCCGATTAGAAACACGCCCGACCGTGAACGAGAAGATACGAACGGCATGCGTGTTTCGCCACATGGCAAGATATCTGAAAAATCGTCAGAAAATAAACAAGCCAAAAGAATGATTTGGACTGCTTCATATCAAAACGATCCGGATTTCGGGGAGTTAATATCGCCGGTATTGATCGCTCTGAATAAGTTGAATGACGTATAGGCCAATATTTATTATTATTATTTTCACGAATCCGATATTTTGAGGTAATAATTAAAAAAATTTATTAGCCCAATACGGTATATTAACGCTTGAGCACTTCTCAAGTGATCGCTATATCAACAAAAAAACGACATAAACGATCATGATAGTCACGCAATGTGTAACAGAGTTTAGAATGGTTGGGGGATAGTGAGGAAATGAAGGATGCCGTTTCTGATCGAACTTGTTCCAGCACTGACGGCTAGCTGGGAGACGATCACATACGCTCTCATTGCGGCAGCTGCCGCTGGCGCTTTTGCTGGTCTTCTCTATCGTGCCGGGGCCGTTGTCGTACTTTCTCTCGTTGGCTTAATTGCAACAATCATCATAAGTCTGACCCACGCTTGGCCTGTGGTGCAAAGCATTATCTTCGGCTTCGTCCTTATTACCGTGCTTCAACTTGGTTACGTTCTCGGGGTCACGTTGACTGTTTATTGGTCGAACAAGAAGACCGAAGAAACGCATGACCCCATTGTCGATGCGGCTTCGAAGCGCGATAACAGCTTAGGATAGGCCTCGTTTTTTATCCTCCGCTGATAACGGCTCCCAGGGAATCTCAAGGACCATATCTTCGGCATGCAGGCGTTTCGGCTCGACATGAAAAACCTGCCTTATCAGGCTTGACGTTAGGATTTGGCCCGGCGCTCCCATTCCTGCGATTTCATTGTTCGATAGCACCATCATCCGATCTGCATATCTGGCCGCGAGCATGAGATCATGGCTCACGCCGATCACCAGCCGCCCCAATCTCGCTTCGTTTGAAAGAATTCCCATAACGCTGAGCTGATGTGCGGGATCGAGCGAAGCCACAGGCTCGTCGGCCAGCAAGAGCGGCGCATCGGCAGCAAGGGCACGTGCAAGCATGACGCGGGCGCGCTCCCCGCCCGAAAGCTCGGTAATTGGCCGGTCGGCAAATGCAAAGGCTTCGACAGCAGCGAGAGCGTGGTCGACGGCCTCTTCGTCGGACCGGCTCGAACGGCTTAAGCTCGAAGCAAACGGCACCCGGCCGAGCGCAACAACATCGCGCGCTTTGATCGGCCATGCAGCAACATGACCCTGAGGGAGGTAGGCCATTATTTGCGCTTTTTCCCGCGGGCGTAGCTCTGCAATAGATCGGCCGTCCCAGCTTAGCCCGCCAGAAAATCCGATAAGACCCGCAATCGCCTTGAGAAGTGTGGTTTTGCCTGCGCCATTCGGTCCGGCAACAATCAGAAATTCGCCCCGGCTTGCTTCGAAAGAGAGATTGCGCAGGACTTCGCGGCCTCGAATCGCAACTCTCAAATTGTCTGCAGCCAGCGTCATCAGGACACCCCAGAGCCTTGCAGAAGATCGCGCCCGCGTTGTCTCAGGACCAGCCAGATAAAAAACGGAACGCCAATAAGTGCCGTCAGAACGCCAATCCGGATTTCTCCAAATGTCGGGATAAGCCTTGTTGCGCAATCGGCCGCTAATAAAAGAGCGCTGCCGGCCAGCATCGCTGGGACATGGACGCGCGCCGGATCATGCCCGACAAACGGGCGGACGAGATGCGGCGTGACCAATCCGACAAAGCCGATCACCCCGGATACGGCGACGGCCGCGCCGACTCCCATCGCGACCCCCGCAACTGTAATTAGCTTGAGACGGCCGAGATCGACGCCGCTGGTTCGCGCGACATCCTCGCCAAGCGTCAGCACCCGCAAAGGCCCGCGTGAGCTTAGTAGCAAGACCCATGACAGCATGATCAGCGGCGCGGCCATCGCAATATGCTGAAAACTGCGATCCTCGAGCGAGCCGAGAAGCCAGAAAGCGATCTCCAAAGCGGCATAAGGGTTTGGCGCGAGATTCAACGCCAGCGAAACGGCGGCGCTGGCGAGGCTGGAAAGAGCAAGTCCGGCCAAAAGCAAAGTCAGCATGCTTGCCGATGGCCCAGCCAGAAGCAACAGCGCGCCGACCGACGCCAACGCCGCAAGCATCGCCGCAATGGGTAATGAGAATGACAAGGCGTCGGCAAAGCCGGTGCCGATCGCCAGCACCGCTCCGAAAGCCGCAGCGCTCGGCGCTCCGAAAACGGATGGCGCTGCCAAGGGATTGCGCACAAGACCCTGAAGCGCGGCTCCGCTGAGCGCAAGCGTCGCGCCGATCA
>CAZMAC010000516.1:0-2608 GCA_964564085.1 uncultured Hyphomicrobiaceae bacterium | reverse complement strand
AGGAAGGAAGGATGAACGCCGAGCTTTGCCATGGCCCGATCATATTTATTCTCGATTGCCGCCTCGAAGACGATGTCCGTGTCGGCGGGACAGATCAGCCAGCCATTCGACTGGATCTCCCGCTCCAGCTGGCCAGGAGCCCAGCCTGCATAGCCCAGGGCAAGCAATGAATGGTTCGGCCCTGTACCGGTTGCAATCGCCCGCAAAATATCGATGGTCGCTGTCAGCGAAAAACTCTCGTCAATGGTTAAGGTGCTGTCGGCGGAGAAATAATCCTTTGTATGAAGGACGAATCCACGCCCTGTTTCGACCGGTCCGCCGGTGAGGATCGGCAGCTTATCGACGGGGATTTGGATGCTGTCTTCCGTTGCGCTTGGCACGATGTCGAGCTGCTCCAGAAGCTTGGAAAAGGTAATGTGCGGCGCCCGCTGGTTGACAACGATGCCCATCGCTCCATCGGCGGAATGCGCGCACATATAAATTACGGCGCGATGGAAGCGTTCATCGGTCATAGCAGGCATCGCGATAAGCAGCTTACCGTCCAAATAGCCGTTGCCCATCGTCATTTGCGGATTTTCTGCGCTTTTAGACATGAATTTGAGAATAGCTGGATTAATATGGATCTGTGAAGTGCTTTAATCGGTTCGATTGGATATGGTGCAGTTCAGGCGAACCGCAATGCGGCAGGTTCGTTAAAGGGCCACCTTGCGGGGCTAAGCGGGAGGGTAATTGTTTTTGATATGTAAGTTCTTACTGCGGTAAGCCAAAACGATGTTTCCAGTCGATTTAAGGTCTTATTGCCTCCTATTCACGGTGCTTGCGCTCTTGGCAGGCGGTTTGGCTGCGCGCGCTCTGGCCGCACAAGCTGCCCCGCCCTGGCAGACCGAGGCGCATTCCCGCCTCCGGCTGATTTCCGCCAGCGATATTGCCTATCAAGGGCGCACCGTAATTGTTGCCGGCATAGAGATGGTGCTCGATCAGGGGTGGAAAACCTACTGGCGGACGCCTGGCGACGGATTGCCGCCCTCGATCGTTTGGAGCGGGTCAGAAAATCTTAAAAAAGCGGAGTTGTTGTGGCCGGCGCCGAAACGGCTCGATCTACCGGGCGGCGTGTTGTCCTTTGGCTATAAAAAACGAGTAATGTTGCCAATTCTGATTACACCGGAAAATAAGACGCAGCCAGTGCAACTCAAAATGCAGATCAGCTATGGTGTTTGCGCTGATATCTGCATTCCGGTTGAAACGGAAATTTCGATGACCATCCCGTCTTCCGAACATGCCCAGCATCGCAAGCTTCTGACTGCAGCGCTGGACCGCGTGCCAAGACCGCAGCAGCGCGGCGTTTACTGTCCGCACAGCTTTATCACCGCGAAGAACCGGGTCATTAACGGCGCGCCGGCGTTATTGATCAAAACGGCGTTTGAGGATAAGGCCACCGGGCTCGATCTGTTTGCCGAAGCGCCAGACGGTTTCGAGCTGCCTGCCGCTGTGAGGCAACCTCGTGCCTCCCGGGGGCGGCTTTACTACATTATCGGCTTTGAAAATGCGAAAGCCTTGAATGCGCTGAAAGGACAGCAGCTGACTTTGACAATGGTCGCCGATCAGGGCAGTTGTGAAACGACCTGGCGCATGAAATGATATGCATCGAATTGCATGCTATTTTCCTTCAGATCTCGGAAAGGACTTACTATGGCCATAGCAGTTGGAGACCGGCTGCCAGACGCAAATTTCACGATCATGACGGAAGAAGGTCCTGCGTCGAAAACAACCGGCGAGATTTTTCCAGGCAAAAGGGCCGTTCTTTTCGCGGTGCCCGGCGCATTTACACCGACATGCCACAATAACCATTTGCCTGGCTTTCTGGAAAATGCCGAAGCCCTCAAGGCGAAAGGGGTCGATGAGATCCTTTGCACATCAGTGAACGATATTTTCGTCCTCTCCGTTTGGGCCAGCGCAACCGGTTCTGAAAACAAAATCACATTTCTTGCAGACGGCAACGGCGACTTTGCGAAATCGCTTGGACTTGAGCTGGACGGTTCGGCCAAGAATCTTGGCCTTCGCTCAAAACGTTATGCGATGTTTGTTGAGGACGGCGTCGTCAAAGCGCTCAATGTGGAGGACGCGCCGGGACAGGCGGAAAAAAGCAGCGCTGAGGCGCTTCTCAAATCAATGTAGTCTTTGAAGGTCTGCGAAATGCGTTTGGAGCGTGATCAGGAAAAGCATGGCCCCATGAAGACGGGGCTGGAATCCGGTTTTCCGTCTGATCGCGCAACCAGCGGGCGAATCTAGGGCTTGTTGAGAATCGGGACTCCCATTTTGTGCGAACAGTGATTCAAGCTTCTCAAAGGAGCTTGATATGGATCGATTTATTTTGACGGACACCCAATGGGCGAAGACGGCGCCGCATCGCCTTGGCAAGCCAACCGATCCGGGCCGGACGGGCATGGATGGACGGCTGTTTGTGGAAGCGGTCTTGTGGATTGCACGCACCGGCCGTCCGTCCAAGCGGAGCTTGGCTTCGCCAAGACGGCGTGACCTGCCTGCTATGTTCGGCAAATGGAACACGGTGTTCAAGCGCTACCACGACTGGGTTAAAGCCGATGTTTTT
>CAZMAC010000515.1:0-2611 GCA_964564085.1 uncultured Hyphomicrobiaceae bacterium | reverse complement strand
GAGCAGATCGATGCCGTGTCATTGCAGGTGATTGCCGCCGTAAAAAAAGCAACGGGCGGTGAGATACGGGCATGATGCGTCTAGAAGAAAGCTGGAGGCGTGCATGAAAGACGTGGTCAATCTGAAGGACGAAGCTGCGACGTTGCAGGACTATTGCTCGCCCCGCATCGTCGGGCGCATCAACGATCAATATGTCAAGGTTGCCAAGATTAAGGGCGAATTCGTCTGGCACAAACATGATGAGGAAGATGAGCTGTTCTATATCGTTAAAGGCAATCTCATCATGCGTTACGAGGATAGGGCCGTTACGCTGAAGGAAGGCGACATTCACGTCGTCCCGAAAGGCGTCATGCATAATCCGCTGGCTGAAGAAGAATGCTGGATCGTACTGATTGAACCTGTCTCGACTAAGCACGCCGGCGATGCCGCTACGGATATGGCGAAATCCGTCGAGGAACAGCTCGCAGCCGGGGCGTAACCGGCAGAAAACGTTACAAGCGTGTCCGAAAGCTCGAAAATGCGCCTCGATCAGCTCCTGACGCAGCGTGGGCTGGCGATAACGCGCTCGCGGGCGCGCGATCTTATCAAACGCGGCGTTGTTACCGTCAATGGACAGATCGAGACGCGGCCCGGCATTGAGGTTCCGATCAATGCTGAGATCGAGATTAGAGAAGATTGGAGCGGCTATGTTTCGCGCGGCGCGTTGAAACTCATAGCGGCGCTTGATGCATTTGGCTTCGAATGCAAAGGCCGCGTCGCCCTCGATCTGGGGGCCTCGACCGGCGGTTTTACGCAGGTTCTGATACGGCACGGCGCTGAGCGCGTCTATGCTGTCGATGTGGGAACAGGACAGCTCCACCCCGATCTGGTGCAGGACGTGCGGGTTATCGATCTTTCCTCCACCGATGCGCGCCAGCTCGATAGGACGCTCATTCCAGAACCCGTCGCGGCTATAGTGGCGGATGTGAGTTTCATTTCGCTGACAAAGGCGCTGCCCGCCGCATTGGCTCTTGCCGCAACAGGGTCATGGGCAGCTATTCTCATCAAACCTCAATTTGAGCTGAGTCCTGCTGAAATAGGTAAAGGCGGGCTCGTGAAAAGCGAAGAGGCGCGTCAACTCGCTCTAAATTCGGTCGAACAGTTTTTTGCCGAGCAGTCCGGCTGGCACGTGGAAGGGACCATACCGTCGCCGATCAGCGGGCAATCGGGAAACCGCGAATATCTCATCGGAGCGCGTTATGCAGCGTGAACTCACAATTTCGCGCCTCGGCAATCAAGGGGACGGGATTGCGGAAACCGAAAACGGCCTGACTTACGTCCCTTTCGCTCTACCGAGCGAGCACGTCCTGACAAAAATTGATGGAAATCGCGGACAACTCGTCAAGATTCTGCAAGCCTCACAGGAACGCATAAAGCCAATTTGCCGCCATTTTGGGATTTGCGGTGGCTGCGCCGTTCAGCATTTGGCATGGCAGCCTTATCTCGATTGGAAGCGGCAACGCATTGTCGAGGCGCTCAGCATGGAGGGCCTGGATGCGCCAATCGAGCCGGTGTGCGCGTTCGGACCGCATTCCCGGCGGCGCGCAGCTTTTTCAGCGGTGAAATCCGGTAAGACGCTGAAATTTGGGTTCCGCTCTGCAAATAGTCATGAGATCGTCGATCTCGAAGAATGCCCAGTGCTGGTGCCGGGAATTGAAAAAGCCCTGCCCGGCATTTGTGAATTGCTCCTGAGTTTGCTTCCTCAAGGCGAGGCACGTATCCAGATCACTGCTTGCGATAACGGCCTCGATGTCACCATCGATACGGACAAAGGCAAGCTTCAGTCAATTAAACCCGACATCATACGCAAGGCTGAAACTCTGGGCATCATCCGGCTCACCAACGGCGCGGATCCATTATTGCTAGCGGCAACGCCCCGGATAACTCTGGCGGGCGTCGAAACCGATCTGCCACCCGGAGCATTCTTGCAAGCCTCGGCCGAAGCGGAAGCCGCGATGGCTGAGATTGCCGTCGAGGCCATCGGAAAAGCGAAAAAACTGGCCGATCTTTATTGCGGCCTTGGTGCCTTCACTTTCGCCCTCGCCCGGAAAGCTGCCGTCACAGCTGTCGAGCTGGACAAAGGCCATTTATCGGCTTTGGATGCAGCCGCGCGCCGTGCTCAAGGCCGCAAACCGATTAAAACACTCGCCCGAAACCTCGCCCGCGACCCTCTTTCACCGACGGAACTGAACGCATTCGATGCCGTACTTTTCGATCCGCCACGCGCCGGCGCGGCTGCCCAAGCCAAAGCGCTGGCAGAATCGAAGGTAAAGACCGTCATCGCAGTCTCATGCAATCCTGTCAGCTTCGCCAAGGACGCGCATGCGCTCATCGACGGCGGCTTTCAGCTTAAAAGGATCGTGCCGATCGATCAGTTTGTCTTCACACCGCATATCGAATTGATCGCGACCTTTTCGCGTCGGCGCTAGCGCGTGTCTCCCAAAAGTGGGCACCGGTTTTGGGACAAAAGACACGCTGAAACAAACAACTAAAGCGTTCCGGTGAATACCATTCGCCGCGACACGCTTTAGTGTCCCGATTCCGAAGTTCGCCCCATTCTTGCAGCACGTCC
>CAZMAC010000514.1:0-2632 GCA_964564085.1 uncultured Hyphomicrobiaceae bacterium | reverse complement strand
GGGCTGGATTTCGGACCCTCGCTTATCGTCGGACTGGCGCTTTCGTTGTCCTCGACAGCTCTTGCCCTGCAAACCCTGGATGAGAAAGGCGAACTCACCGCACGGCACGGGCGTCTGTCCTTTTCGATCCTGTTATTTCAGGACATTGCGGCAATCCCGATGATCGCAATGGTGCCGTTTCTGGCGCTCAGTTCAGGTTTAGCGTTTTCGCCTCTGGCGATCCTGCAGGGCGTTCTTGCCATTGCAGGGATCGTTCTTGCCGGCCGCTTTCTTCTGAACCCGATCTATCGAATCATTGCCTCGACGGGCGTGCGCGAAGCCATGACCGCTTCGGCACTCTTAACCATTGTCGCCGTGGTCTATATTATGGACCATATCGGTCTCTCCGCGACGCTCGGCGCGTTTCTGGCCGGTATTCTGCTCGCCGATTCTGAGTTCCGTCATCAGATCGAGTCCGATATTGCCCCTTTTGAGGGCCTGCTTTTGGGCCTTTTCTTCGTCACCGTCGGGATGTCGCTCAATATCGATCTGCTTTTGACGGAGCCAGGTACCATCTTTTCCGCTGTCGCAATCATTATGGGGATCAAAGCCGTCATTCTTTACGGCATTGGACGGTGGCAGGGCTTGAACGACCGATCCGCACGCCGGCTCGCTCTGGTGCTGTCGCAAGGGGGGGAATTCGGATTTGTGCTTCTGGCGGCCGCAGCGTCGGGGACAGTCATCGATCAGAGTCTGGCGGGCGGAATTGCCGTTGCCATCACGATTTCCATGGCGATGACACCGCTCCTGCTGCTTGCCGATGAACTCCTCACAAAACGGCTGCAGAAAAAGCCCGAGCCGCAATTTGACACGCCTCCCAAAGCGGATGGACATGTCGTCATTGCCGGTTTCGGCCGGTTTGGCCAGATCGTCGCCCGCATCCTGCGCGCAACGAAAATTCCGTTTACCGCCCTTGACATCAATGCCGAGCAGGTCAACTTCGTAAATCAGTTTGGCAATAAAATTTATTACGGGGATGCAAGCCGGTTAGGTATATTGGAAGCAGCCAGAACCCAGGATGCACGCGCTTTTGTTCTGGCGATCGACGATATCGAGACTTCAGTCCGCACCGCGCAGGTCGTGCGCACGCATTTCCCCCATGTTCCCATCTTTGCACGCGGGCGCAACCGCCAGCATGTGCACAGGCTGATGGATTTAGGGATCGAAGATGTCGAACGCGAAGTTTTTCTGGCCTCGCTTGAGCTAACGAAGGATCTGCTCAAAGGTCTGGGCACGCCGAATGACCGCGCCAAATGGATCATCGAGATGTTTAAGGAGAGCGACGAGCGCCGCCTCTACGATGATTACAAACATTATACAGATGACGAGAAGATCCGTGTTCAGGCACGCAAACAGTCCCAGGAGTTAGAAGAGCTTTTTGCCCAGGACGCAGCGGAAGAAAAAACCAAAGCGGAAGCGTCCAAGCCGAAAAAGCCTGAGGCCAAAGGAAAAGCGGATAAAACAAAAGCGGATGCGGCCTGAACAGCCGCACGACAAGAAAAATCGCGGTCTATGATCGCGGAAAATCAGAGTTAGGAGTGAACTGTGGAGTTGGCAAATAGTGGCAGCAGTTTCATCAATATCGGTGAACGCACCAACGTTACCGGTTCGGCAAAATTCCGTAAGCTGATCGAAGCGGACGACTACGACGCCGCTTTGACGGTTGCGCGCGAACAGGTCGAAAACGGCGCCAATATCATTGATGTCAATATGGATGAAGGCTTGCTCGACAGCGAGAAAGCCATGGTGACGTTCCTGAACCTGATCGCGGCGGAGCCCGATATTGCCCGCGTGCCGGTCATGATCGACTCATCGAAATGGGAGGTCATCGAGGCCGGGCTCAAATGCGTGCAGGGCAAGGCGATCGTCAACTCCATCAGCCTGAAAGAGGGCGAGGAGCCGTTCATCGCACAGGCAAAGAAAATCCTCCGCTATGGCGCCGCCACCGTCGTCATGGCCTTCGATGAAGCCGGGCAGGCCGACACCGCCGATCGCAAATTCGAGATCTGCAAGCGCGCTTACGACATCCTCACCGAGCATGTCGGCTTTCCGCCTGAAGACATTGTGTTCGATCCCAATATCTTTGCCGTCGCGACCGGCATCGAGGAGCACAATAATTACGCGGTCGAATTTATTGACGCGATCCGGCGCATCCGCTCCGAATTGCCTTACGCCCATGTCTCGGGCGGCGTCTCCAACCTGTCCTTTTCCTTCCGCGGCAATGAAACGGTCCGGCAGGCGATGCATTCGGTTTTCCTTTACCACGCCATTCAGGCCGGCATGGATATGGGCATCGTCAATCCGGGCCAGCTCGCCGTCTACGACGAAATCGAGCCGGAGCTGCGCGAGCTTGTCGAGGACGTCATCCTCAATCGCCGCGAAGATGCAACCGACCGGCTGCTTGAAGCGGCTGAGCGTTTCAAGACGGGCGGCAAACGCAGAGCTACAGCTGACCTCACCTGGCGCGAGAAACCTGTCGCTGAGCGCATAAAACATGCGCTGGTTCACGGCATCGCCGATTATGTCGAGACCGATACCGAAGAGGCGCGCCAGCAATTCGACCGTCCACTGCATGTCATCGAAGGCCCGCTGA
>CAZMAC010000513.1:0-2636 GCA_964564085.1 uncultured Hyphomicrobiaceae bacterium | reverse complement strand
CCCCACGTGCAAATAATTGCCGGTCGCCAGCACGATGAGTCAACTCAATCCTTTCGCTCGGCCCGGCAAAGGTTACGCTGTGCTCGCCGATCACATCGCCGCCGCGCAGGGTGGCAAAGCCGATATCGCCGCGCTTGCGCACCCCGGTGTGACCATCGCGAACACGTACCGAATGATCCTCCAGACCGATGTGACGCCCGTCCGCTGCGGCTTTGCCTAGCAAAAGCGCCGTTCCCGACGGTGCATCGACTTTCATCCGGTGATGCATTTCGACAATCTCAATGTCGTAGTCGGGGTCGAGCACTTCCGCCGCTTTCTTGACGAGCGCGGCGAGCAGATTAACCCCGAGGCTCATATTCCCGGATTTGACGATCACGGCGTGGCGGGAAGCCGCCAGAATGGCATCTTCATCATGCGGCGCAAATCCCGTTGTGCCGATCACATGAACAATGCGTGCTTGCGCGGCAAGGCCGACAAGCTCCACGGTCGCAGCGGGCGTTGTGAAATCGATCACACCCTCGGAACGCGTGAACAGTTCCAGCGCGTCAGTGGTCACCGGGATGCTGAGCTTACCCACGCCGGCCAGTTCGCCGATATCGGCGCCGACCGTCTCCGACCCTTCAGGCTCTGTGCCACCGGATATCGTGCAATCCGGCATTTCATGAACGACGCGCACGATGGCCTGGCCCATCCGTCCCGCCGCACCCATTATTGCTAGTCTCATATGCCTGTACTAATGTCTAATGATCATGAAACTGCCCTATAGCAGCGATGCGCAAGGGAGGAAACCGTCAGGGTCTCTTGAGTGATCTTTTTTACCCTGTTTTCAGCGATTTCTGTGATCAATTGCTCGAAATAACCGCATCAAGAGCAATGCAATCATAAAATTTCGAAGATGCGCCGGTAGTCCAGCGCGCGTTCGTCAAAAATAATATCAGACTGCCGAATATTTCGGGCCATCGCCAGACCGTCCAGAGACCGCGCCCGGCTGAGCGCAACATAGGCTTGGCCGTGTGCGAACGTTCCCCGGCCGAAATCGATATAGACCTTTTCCAGCGTCATGCCCTGGCTCTTATGGATCGTCAGCGCCCAGGCGAGACGAACAGGCAATTGCCGGAAAGTGCCGACGACCTTCTCCTCCATTTTGTCGTCCTCGGCATTATACTCATAGCCGATATTTTCCCACGTCACCGGCTCAAGCTCGTGGTCCTCGCCGTCAATTTCGACCCGGACCGTCTGGCCTTCAATACGCGAAATCCGCGCCTGCGTGCCGTTGACCCAGCGCTTGTCCGGATCATTGCGGAGCATCACGACTTTCGATCCCGCCTTTAGCACGAGCCCGGCATCTGTAGGATAGGCGGACTTATCGAATTTCCCTGTAATGATGGCGTCGAACTGCACAGCGTCGCCTTTAAGCTGATTGAGAAAACCGCGATTGGTGGAGTCCGCCGCCTGATTGATCGGGGTCAGAACTGTGTAATCTTCTTTGCCTGGCAGCGAGCGGAATGGCGCAACCCGGTCGTTCAGCATGTCGAAGTGATCGCGCGACGGCTCGCCTTCGCGAAAACCGTTTAGGGCGTCGATGAACGCTTCGTCCTGCTGACGGAACACGGTATCGAGTTCGATCAGGCCGAGCGGCGTCTCCTGGCAGACCGGCGCATTGAAGAAATAAATGCCGCCGAAGGTCTCATGGAAATGCTGCGTCGTTTGATTGTCGCGGATCACCGGCGCAAGCTGATGCAGATCGCCCATCGTAATAATCTGTACGCCGCCGAATGGTTCCTGTGGCTTTTTCCGTGTGAGGCGCAGCGCCATATCGATGCCCTGCATCAGATCGGCGCGCACCATCGACACTTCGTCGATAATGATCGTCTCAAGATTTCGATACATCGACGCGCGGCGAGCTTTCTTGACGATTTCAGCGGTGATGAGCTGCGGCGGGAAGCCGAAAAAGGAATGGATGGTTTGCCCCATCACATTGACGGCGGCCAAGCCGGTTGGCGCAAGGACCGCGGTCTTTTGCGGCAAATTGCTTTTCAGGCAGCGCAGGAGGGTCGATTTGCCAGTTCCGGCGCGGCCCGTGACGAAGAGGTTCGCGCCTTCGTGGCCCCGCTCGATCACGGAAGCGAATTCGCTGGTCGGCTTAATGCCTGCGGGCCATTTGATCGTTTCCGCCCGCGCAAGGGTGCCATCCGCCGCCATCGTCCCGCCTCTCCATCGACCTCGAGTCGTTAATGCCGAACGGACCTTCCCATGTTTCGCGTTGGAAAGAAACCAGCGGCTTTTTGAGACTGGATAAGTCAAGAAGGCTGGGTGTATTTCGATTTCTGCAATGTCGATGTGTCCGAACTAATCCTAAAGTTGATTGGAGATGGCGTTTGTTTATTATTTGTGGGCCAAGTCACGTGGCAACAATCGTGGCGTCCACGATCTGCCCTCCCCACTGTGAGCGCTTGCCGCTCACGGTGAATGTTCGATCGCCAGAAAACCTACGCCGCGCAAGGTTTCGTCAAAGCGGCTGTACAAAACCTCGATGGCAGGTTTGCCATCGATGAGCGCCCTCGTCAGCGCCTCCCGGAACGTCCAGATGGTGTTGGCGTCGGGAACCGCATCGGCCAGGCTCAGCCGCAGAAAGC